>WRCW01000004.1 GCA_009783755.1 Spirochaetaceae bacterium | reverse complement strand
GTATTTTGTATTTTTCTTAGTTTTTTCTGCTGTTTTCTTATGATAGTTTTCTTTTTTCTATTATTTATAGTCGAAGGTTTTTCATAATACTCTCTTTTTTTCCATTCTCTTATTATTCCTTCCTTTTCAACCATTCTTTTAAACCTTTTAAGAGCTTTTTCCAATGGTTCAGTCTCATCTACTTTTACAAAAGCGATAAAAATCACCTCCCTTCGGCTATATCCGTAAAACTATTTTTTATGATACTTATTATTTTATCTTTGTCAATCATTGGATTTGCTATAAGAAAATCAGGGTCAATAGTTATTCTCTGATTTCTTATCTCCCAATGAAGATGGGGGCCTGTTGCAAGCCCTGTACTCCCTAAACTGCCTATTGTTGCCCCTTTTGATACAAACATCCCCTCAGTTACATATAATTTATCAAGATGATAATATAGCGAGTATAAACCAGGTAAATGCTCAATTACTACACTGTTGCCTGTAATAAGGCGATCTCCAGCTAAAACAACTTTTCCAGCAGCAGCAGAAAAAATGAATGAACCTGCAGCTGCTGCATAATCTATCCCATTATGAATAGAACCTTCTGTTCCGCCATCTTTATAAACAAATTTCCTTATATCTCCGTACCTTGAGGTAATATAGCATGGTTCTGCAATAACAGGTTTTATAACTGATGTTTCTGTAAAAACATTTTCCTTATTGAAAATTGATAAAAGCTTGCTAAGTTCTTTTGATTCTCTTTCTCTTCTTTCAGAATTATCACTTCTTAAATCAGAAAGATTTTCATTAAGAGTTATTGTTTCTCTCATAAATTCTTTTTGTTCAATAACTAGAGGAAATTCTTTTATGGAAGAATCTTCATTATTTATATAAACAGCAGCTATATATTTACCATATTTTATTGTAGATCCGGTGCTAATAATGGCAACCATACACTCGATATTTGATCTATTTGTATATCCGATTATTTGTTCCGGATTATATTTAAACCCTTCAAATCTTGCGATTTTTTCTCCTTTTTCTGTATTAAGCAAAACATACAAATTTTCAATTTTCTCATTTGCCACTGCAAAGACCCTTATTAATCCCCCTGGAAAAGTCTTTGTTTCGCACTCTATTATGATCTCAGCATTGATTGATATTGAGAGTATAAAGAATAGAGTTACACTACAAAATAACAATTTATATGAATATATTTTTTTAATAATACGTAAGGAGGTTTTCAAACTACCCGTTCCATATTGATTATATCTAGCTGCGGAATACTACTATTTGCAACAAAATTATTTTTTATTTTAAAAAGCACATCTACTTTATTTTCAAGCGAAATATCTTTTCCTACCCTGTCAGCTGCATTCCAAAAAACTGCTGGCCAGGGAACCCCTTTAGATTCAAGAACAAGTTTAATATGTCCAGGTTGCTTATTGCCTATAATTTCAAGAGTTTTTATTTTTAATGATCTTGCAAGAAAAACAAGATCAGGATTCCCTTCTCCAAAAGGCTTAAGTGTTTCTGCTGCATCAATAACATCCTGATTTAAATATCCTTCAGGAAGTTCTGCATCTATTTCAATACCTTTTTCTTCTGTTACTACAGAATTATTTTTAACATATTCTGAAAACTGGTTTTTCATCTTATCCAGGTTACTTATTTCAAGAGAAAAACCACCTGCATAATCATGTCCTCCAAAATCTATAAAAAGCTCGCTGCTTTTATTCATCATTTCCATTATTGGATAATTTCCAATACTTCTTATAGAGCCAACGATCCTCTCTTCAAGAATTGTATAAACCACAGCAGGGACATTAAAATAGGAAGCAAACCTTGCTGAAAGTATTCCTGTAATTCCTCTGTTTACCTCTTTGCCTCCTGTAAACACTAAAGAATTATTTAACTCTTCAAAACTTTTTTTTGCAGAATCAAAAAGACTATCCCACAGGTTATTTCCCAGTTTTTTTCTTTCTTTGTTTAATGTTATTACTTCATCAGCAAGAACTCTTATCTCATCGATATCATCAGAAAAGAAAAGCTGGGCAGCTTTTTCAGGGACTCCGAGCCTCCCTGTTGCATTTATCAAAGGGGTTATATTCCATGCTATATCTGAAGTTGAAATTGGTTTATCAAGAAGTTTTTGCCTGTAAAGAAGTTCGTGCAGCCCTTTATTTGAAGTTTTTTGGATAGTATCTATCCCATGTCTGACTATTATCCTGTTCTCATTTACTAAAGGCATCATATCAGCTATTGAACTGATCGTAACAAAATCTGCCATGTTTTCAAATTTTTCATTGAGCAAATTATTTTTCTTTATGATAACTGCTCTAAAAAGATTACAAAGCACATCAAATTCAGTTATGGATTTATCAAAATATTTTGCATCCTTGCTGATTTCTCTCATTTTTAAAAGGCTTAACCCTTTTAGTTTTTTAAAAAGTTGATCGCTTTCTGAGGCAATATCAACAACGCCCAGATCTATATTATTTCCAAATATTTGTGAAAAAAAATGTTTCTGCTGCTTGGCTGAATAAACTATGATAATAGAATTTGATATATATTTTATAATGGAAGTTTTATTGGGATCACTAATAATTCCTGTTACAAATGTTTCTCTTACAGGATCTTCTGTTTTTACAAGATTAAATAATTTTTGCGCTTCCGCTATATATGTATTGCCATTTCCAGGCACTATATTCAAAAGACAAATCTCTTTTTTATATAATTCTGTTTCTGAAAATGCCAGTGCCCAGATAACTTTTGAAACAACACCACAAGCAGCAAGATCACGAAAAGGGTATCCGCAATCTTCCATTTTTGGATTTATTATTGCAAAAGCATCGGGAATATTTTCTCCAGGCATATGGTGATCGATTATTATTGTGTCTATGCCAAGAGTCGAAGCATAAGCTATTTCCTTTATATTTGAGATACCGCAATCAACAGTAATAATAAGAGAACCACTCTGCTTTGCGAAATCTTCAACTTTTTTATCTGTAAATCCATAAGGATCATCACCTGATGGGAGCGACCAGCTTGCATCAATGCCCATTTCTTTTAGTCTATTTACAAGCAGAACTGTTGATGTTATCCCATCTGTGTCTCTGTCGCCAAATACTATTACCTTTTCACCTTCATCTGCTGCAGAGCGTATCCTGTCTACAACATCTTCCATTTCATAAAAAAGAAATGGATTGTGCATATATTTCATATCATTTTCAAGAATAAACATGATATCTTCGGGATTTGTTATATTTCTTCTGACCAGTATTGAAGCAAGCAAAAGAGAAGTTTTATACCTTGCTGATATTTCCTTTACTAAATCTGTGTCGATCTGTTTTTTATTATATTTCATTAAATATTTTTATCCAAAATCAGTGAATCATAAAGAAAATCATACAAGATAATCTTTACCTGCCTTAAGTGTTAAGAGATTTTCTTCAAGATACTCCTGTATGATACTATATAATAAAGATTTAAAATACTTCAATAAATTATTTTCAATTACTACTTTTAATGATATTTCAAGGCTGTTTTGAAGTGAATATTCGATATATTTTTTTAAACCAGCAGCAATCTGCTCAGAGTTGTGGCTAAAACATCTGCTACAGGTAAAACAACTATCTGATTTACTGTAATATAATGGTTCCTCAATACTAATTTTGCTTCCACATAAACCGCACTCAGATGGATTCATGTTCCCTCCAAGGAGAATAGCTGTTCGCAAAAGAAATTGTACAATAAGGCGATCCATCAATATTTCAGGTATTTGTTCAAGAGTACCAAGAGATTCAGAAAGCAAATAATAAAAATCTGTTGTGCTTTCCCCTCCTCCGTGAGACTTTACAATTATTTCAAGCCATGTTAATGCAGTAAAATATTTTTTTAAATCATTTTTTATATTCTCATAAATAACATAAGGTTCATATTCCAATATTTTATTGCTTTTTTTAACAGGATCCTGATAAATATCAAATTTACCTTTACACAGAGGCTGAACAGAAGGACCAATCTTACTCTTTCCTTTGTATCCTCCATATGCGATTGCATGAAAAATACCAATATCAGGAGAAAAAATAACCAAACCTTTATGGTAATCCTGTATTCTGTAATTACGGATTATAATTCCTTCCAGTTTAAGATTTCTTTTTATTTGACGGACTTTTTCCATAAATAGATTTTTTTCCTTGACCTAAGTATATATAATAATTAGCTTTAAGATAATATTAATGTTATAATAAGAATTAATATCATTTTAAGATAATCTTTTCAGGAGATAAAAGGTGCAAAAGGAAATAGTTCCCGCAGGACAGCATATACCAAATAAATTGTTTATAATTCCTCTTTCAGGGAAACCGATTTTTCCTGGTATTTTTACCCCTCTTATGATAATTACAAGAGAAGATATAGAAGTTGTTGAACAATCCATGCAAAAAGACAATATGCTTGGCCTTATAATGCTTAAGGATGAAGATCCTCCAACAGAAGTTACATCAAATGATCTATATTCTATAGGTACTGCAGCTAAAATAATAAAGAAAATAAACCTCCCTGATGGAGGAATGAATATTTTTATCTCCACATTAAAAAGGTTCAGAGTAAAGCACTATATTTCAGAACAAATACCTCTTTCTGCTGATATTGAATTCCTTGATGATGAAGCTGAAAAAGGTAATGAGGTAAAAGCTCTTACCCGTTCTATTATTTCAGAAATGAAAATATTGTCTGAAAATAATCCTCTCTTTTCCGAGGAGATGCGGCTCAATATGGTCAACATAGATAATCCCGGAAAAATCGCAGACTTCGTAGCATCGATAATCAATATAGAAAGAGGAGAACAGCAGAAAATACTTGAAACTCTTAATGTAAAAAAAAGAATAGAACAGGTTTTTATTTTTATCAAAAAAGAACAAGAGCTCCTTAGAATACAGAAAAAAATACAAAAACAATTAAATGAAAAAATAGAAAAAAGCCAGAGAGAGTATTTCCTTAAAGAAGAACTAAAAGCAATAAAAAAAGAACTTGGAATGCCCATAGATTCAAAAAGCAGTGAATATTTAAGATTTAAGGAAGCAATTGAAAAACTTAATTTACATGGAGAAGCAAAAGAACAAGTTGAACAGGAATTGCAAAAATTCTCCCTTATGGAACCAATATCAGCAGAATTTGGAGTTACACGCAACTATATTGATACAATAATTTCACTTCCATGGAATGATCCCAAACCAGAAGATCTTAATCTGCAAAAAGCAAAAGTAATTCTTGATAAAGATCATTATGGTCTTGAAGATGTAAAAGAAAGAATTATTGAATATCTTTCTGTAAGAAAACTTAAAAAAGATACAAAAGGTTCTATTATTTGTCTTGTAGGTCCCCCGGGAGTTGGAAAAACTTCGATCGGAAGATCTATTGCAAAAGCAATGGGCAAAGAATTTTTTAGATTTTCTGTAGGCGGAATGAGGGATGAGGCAGAAATCAAAGGGCATAGAAGAACATATATAGGTGCAATGCCAGGCAAAGTTATACAGGGGCTTAAAATCGTAAAAAGCAAAAACCCTGTATTCATGATCGATGAAATTGATAAGCTTGGTGTTTCATTCCAGGGAGATCCTTCATCTGCACTTCTTGAAGTCCTTGATCCTGAACAGAATTATGCATTCAGAGACCATTATCTTGATCTTCCTTTTGATATTTCCCATGTTCTTTTTATTACAACAGCAAATATACTCGATACGATTCCAGGTCCACTACGGGACAGGATGGAAATAATAAGGCTCTCCGGTTATATAAAAGAAGAAAAAATTGCAATTGCAAAAAAATATCTTATCCCAAAAACTCTTGCTGCAGCTGGACTTACAAAGAAAGATGTTATCTATACTTCTGATGCTCTTACGAAAATTGCAGATCAGTATGCAAGGGAAGCAGGAGTCAGAAATTATGAAAAAGCTCTTGATCGCATAGATCGTAAAATTGCAAAGCAGATTGTACTTGATGGAAAGAAACCTCCTGTTACTATTTCAGCAAAAGAGATTGAAACATATCTTGGACCTCCGCAATTCCGTCCAGAAGAAATAAAAAAGATTACGAAACCCGGTATGGTTATAGGACTTGCCTGGACAAATTTTGGAGGCGATACATTGATGATAGAATCTGTGTATAGCTCAGGGAAAGGTGGATTTAAAATGACAGGCCAGATGGGAGATGTAATGAAAGAATCTGCAACAATTGCTTATACTTATGTAAGAACAATTGCTCCCAAATTTAAAATTCAAAAAGATTTTTTTGAAAAAAATATTTTTCATATCCATATCCCTGAAGGAGCTACTCCAAAAGATGGTCCTTCTGCAGGAATTACAATGGCAACAGCTTTGCTCTCTCTTATAAGAAAGAAAATGATCAAAAAGAATTTTGCAATGACAGGAGAACTTTCACTTACAGGTAGTGTGCTTCCAATAGGCGGACTAAAAGAAAAAACAATTGCAGCAAGACGAAACAATATAAAAAATATAATAATTCCAAAACAGAATGAAAAAGATCTTGTAGAAATTCCTGCACATGTAAAGAAAGGGATCAAGTTTTATCTTGTAGATACTTTTGATAGTGTAATTGAGTTAATATTTTGAAATCATTTATTTATCATTTTGTTATTATTGCGTCTTTATCTCTTTTTATGATTTCATGCGTTAAAGCAAACAGCGATGATAAATATGTTGAAGGAAATATAAAAATCACTCAAAAAGAATTTACAGAAACTCTTAGGAACCTTCCTCCTGATATTAAAGAAAATATTCTTAAAGATAGAGCTGTTTTTCTTTCCTATATTGAAAGGCTTATTATTATTTCTGATCAGGATAATAATTTTATTTTTTTCCCTGTAGATAAAACAAGAAACTTATCAGATAAATTCACTCCATCTGATCTAAAAGAACTAGATAAAGAAGGTTTTTCTGTTAATAAAAAAGGGATGCAATTACGGGCAAATGCAATTACAGCGCTTAAAGAGATGAACGCTGATGCTACTGCAAACATAATAGAGCTCTTAGTATCATCTGCTTTCAGATCTTATGAATATCAGAAAAATCTTTATAATTACTACATAAGTATCCATGGAAAAGAAAAAGCAGATAAATATTCTGCTTTGCCTGGAGCATCACAACACCAGCTTGGAACAGTAGTGGATTTTGGATCAATAACACTTGCATTTCAGGATACTCCTGAAGGGAAATGGATCAAAGAAAATGGATGGAAATATGGCTTTTCCTTATCATATCCTTTAAATTATGAAGAAGAAACCGGGTACAATTATGAGCCATGGCATTACAGATATATAACAAAAGAAGGGGCTCTGGTTGAAAAAGTATTTTTTAATGGGCTTCAATACCTTTTTTTAAACTATCTTGCAGAATACGAAAGTTTTTTTTTGGATAGACTACAGATCAAAAACTAGTCCACACCTGTTCTATTTCCTGGCAGAAACTTAACAGGTATGGAAAAAATTATACATCAGCTTTTCAGATTATTTACCAAGATACTCCCTGACAATATTGAACATTCTTCTTAATAGTCTTCTTGAAAAAGGTTTTAAAAGAAACTACAACAACAACTCAATTTGATATGGTTGTAATGAATTATCTTTACAGATACCATCTTGAAAAGAGCTATTGAAAGAGGTCTAAAACTTGAGAAAATTGTTGCTCGATTATAATAGACTTATTACGCATAAGCAGTATATCTATAAAATTAGATATGTTTTACCTATAATTAAAAACTAGAAATGGTCATTTTAAATTTTACCCTTCTTAGTGTTAATTGGTAAGGATACTTTTTATCTCTTGTATTTTTTGATTTTTAATAAATAATTGACAAAAAACCAACCCAACCTCATACTAATCATTACGATGACAAGACAAACTGGAAAAGAAACAATACATAATCTAGTAAATGACTTCGAAAAAAACGAACAGCAGTATATGTCAAAAAACTTTCAGGAAACTGAGACTCGCAGTCGATTTATAGACCCCTTCTTTACCGCTTTGGGCTGGGATTTTCACCAAACCGGCATAGCCAGAAAATTTTGGGATGTTCATCGTGAATTCAGCCAACGAGATAATTCGACTACTAAAAAACCGGACTACGCTTTTCGGATTAAAGACGGTTTAAAATACAAAGAAAAATTTTTTGTAGAGGCAAAAGCCCCCTGGGTTGACTTGACAGGAAATATTCCAGTTTTCCAGGCCAAGCGCTATGCTTTTTCCTCCCATGGAAAGACTCCCATCGTTATTCTTACTGATTTTCAAACTCTAAGAGTATTTAACGGCTTAGAAAAACCTGTGTACGAGAACCCTCTACAAGGTCTGATTAAAGGGCTTGATTTGGAGTATCATGCCTATCTAGATACATGGGACTCAATCTGGGATGTTTTTTCTAAAGAAGCGGTGACAGAAGGGAGTATTGAGCGGTTAATCGGGAAGGTGAGCCGAAATACTAAATCTCTTGATGATGAATTTTTATCTGACATTTCCGCTTTGCGGGAGACACTAGCCAGGAATGTCGCGCTGCGGAATAAAGGTCTTTCTGTGGATCATATAAACGAAACGATACAGCGTATTTTGGATAGGTTGATTTTTATCCGTAATCTTGAAGACCGGGAAATAAAAAGTGAAAATACCCTTCTTTCAATTCTCAAAGTAAAAGAAAATATATATCTTCACTTAATTCCCCTTTTCAGAGATCTTGATGCAGAATTTAACGGATTGCTTTTCAAAGAACATTTTTCAGAAACTGTAAATATAGATGATCCGACTATTAAAACTATTATAAAGCAATTATGCCCCCCCCACTCACCGTATGAATTTGATATGATTGAACCTGAAATATTGGGCCGCATTTATGAGCGTTTTTTGGGAAGCAAGATACGTCTTACAGATAATCTTCAGGCTAAGATGGAGGAAAAACCTGAAGTACGCCATGCCGGAGGTGTTTATTATACACCACAGTACGTTGTTGATTATATTGTGGAAAATACGGTTGGCGTAAAGATAAATGGTAAATCTCCTGATGAAATAGAACCCATTAAAATTTGCGATCCAGCCTGCGGCTCCGGCAGTTTTCTACTTGGGGCTTTTCACTACCTGATTGAATATCACCGTAAATGGTATGCTTGTGCAAGCCAGGCAATACAAAGGAAATACCGAGATGATTTTTTTGCCAATGCAGACAATGAAGTCCAGCTAACCCTAAAAAAGAAAGCGGAGATATTGAAAAATAATATTTTTGGAGTTGACATAGACCGCGAAGCGACCGAAGTTGCCATTATGAGCTTGTATCTTAAAATTCTTGACGAAGGTTATGACAAAGGCCAAGGCGAGTTGTTTATTCGAGGGCATATCCTGCCGGACATGGCGGGAAATATCAAATGTGGCAATTCTCTTATCGATCGGAAACAGCTTTTTGATTATGACTTCTTCGGCGATCCCGATATAAACCCTTTTGATTGGTATGAATTCAATTCTATAGGATTCGATGTAATTATTGGAAATCCACCGTATATACGGATTCAGGAAATGCAGGAATGGGCGCCTAAGACTGTAAAACTGTACAGGGAACTTTATAAAGCAAGTTCAGCGAAAAATTATGATATATATGTTATATTCATAGAAAAAGCCCTTTCCCTTTTGTCCCCGGCCGGTCTTACGGGTATGATTTTGCCGAATAAATTCATGCAGCAGGAATATGGTGAGATGATTCGCTCCCAAATTTCCACCAGTGGTAACCTTTACAAGCTGGTTAATTTCAAGGATTTTCAGGTCTTCAAAGGGGCTACAACTTATACTTGTCTCTTGTTTCTATCTAAAGAGAAGAATACCACTTTTAATTATGCTGAATGTAAAAATGCAGATATAAATGTGGAGTTTAACAGTATTGATACATTTCGAATTTCCGCAACACCATGGATATTGCATAGCGAGGATGATCTTGCATTTTTCGATACGCTTAATCTCCACCCAAAGTTAAGCATATTTTGTGATAATATTTTTGTTGGAGTTCAGACCAGTGCCGACAAGGTTTTTATTCTGGAATATGAAGGTGAAAATAATACTTTTTTTACCGGGAAATCGACTATATTTAATGCAAGCATACAACTTGAAAAGAAGTGGGTTCGTCATATTATTTCCGGCACAGATGTCAAAAAATATCTTTGCCCTGAAAAACGACAGTTGGTAATATTCCCATATGATATAGTGAATGGGAAGCCAGTTTTAGTGAATAAAAAAGTATTTGAAGAAAAATCTCCCAAAGTATGGAACTACCTTTTGGAAAACAAGAAGGTTTTGGAAAACCGAGAAAAAGGAAAGTTCAAAGGAGAAGGTTGGTATCAATTTGGGCGAAATCAAAATATTAGTCTTCAAGACAAAGCCAAAATTTGCGTACCTCGTTTAGTACAGGAAATTCAGGCAATATACGACGAAACCGGTGCATGGTGTTTGGACAATGTTGATGTAGGCGGGGTTATTCTCAAGAAAGAATATCAGCATTTGAATTATTATATAGTGGGTCTGCTTAACTCAAATCTTTTATCAAAATATCTCTCAAAAATATCTACTCCTTTCCGTGGTGGCTTCTGGTCTTGTAACCGGCAATATCTGGAGCAGTTACCCATTGTTAAGCCGACAACGATGAACCAAGCTGATATTGATAAAATTCAAGTTATGGTACAGCAAATTATTGAGCTAAAAAACAGGAAAGAGGAAAAAAGTTTCAAGGATGCTGTTTTTCTTGAAGAGGAGATGGAAAAAATTGTGGAGAGGTTGTATGGTAATAAATAAATATTCGGAGATATTATGAAAACTATTATTCGAGTTGGTGGCAATATAATAAGTGAACTTTCTGAAAAAATTCCTACAAACATCATTGCCCTAAATGAATTAATTAAGAATTCTTATGATGCTGAAGCTTCTTTTGTTACAATCGAAATAAATACATTAGAAAAACTACTTCGTATAGTTGATGATGGTTTTGGAATGGATAAAAGTGATATTGATACATTATTCCATATTTCAAAGAGTTCAAAAATTCATGGTAAAAAGAATCTAAATGGTAGAATAACACAAGGGTCCAAAGGACTTGGATTTTTATCAGTTTTTAAGTTTGGGAGAATGGTTAAGTGGAAAACGAAAAAGAATAAAGGTTTTATATTTTGTCTTGATTTTGATCAACTTATTGCGTCAGAGGATATATCAAAATATGAGATTGAGTTAATCGAAGATAATAATATTTCTAAAGGTACTGAGATTATCATAACACTTGACGACTATAATATTAAGTCAATATGCGAATATTTTTCTTTAGAAAAAAATTACAAAAAAATAATACATTCTTTTGATGATAAACTTTTTAACATTACTCTAATAATAGATAAAAAAACATATTCAAGTAACAAACTAATCCCATTGCTTAATAATGGAAAAGATTTCCAGTTATTTTATATTTCATACAACAATAATACACAGGAAATATTATTTAAGTATAATAATCGAATTGTTTTAACGGAAACATATAAATATCCTTTTGAAGATGTCAGCATTGATATTGAATTATTAACATTCCAGCTAAGATCTCATGGAAAAGAAAAAATTGATAAATTATTTTTTAATTCCATTGATGATATAACACCATTGATTTACTATAATAGTAATCTTTTCAATAATTACACTATTTTTGATCCAAACATTATGCGGAATATTAAAACCAGCCAAGTAATGAATCAAATGATTGGTTTTATTCGAATTTTAAGCGAAAATACTCTTATAGATTTTAACTCAGATCGTTCTCAATTTTTACAGAATGAATTAACTGATTCTATAATAGATTTTCTATATAATATAAACAAAAAAATCCAAGAAATTGGTTCAAAAAATAAGCAGCATTTAGTTGGTTTTAACATATTGAAAGAAAAATATATATCGTCTGAGTATAAAATAAAAAATGCTGTTTCTAAATATAGAGATATAATTAAAGAGGATTTTTCATTTAAAGATAAAGTGAAAATTAAAATTTGTAAAGAGAGGGTAACATATTCACTGTTTGGTAAAACAGCTACTTTATTAATAAAGAATGATAAAGAGAAAGATAATTTATATAATAGTGAATACGAACCATTTCCAGCTAAAATCCATCTTAATTGTAACAATGAATTGAATATTGAAATACCATCTGATCAGATTGATTTAAGAAAATATATTGATTCAATTTATAATAGCAATGGCGAATCAGTAAATAATAATAATATTATTATTAGAGTTAATGGGAAAATTAATAAAAACGGTATTTTATCTAGTATTAACAAACCATGTCAGATAAAAATAGACTATAATTATTCTGACTCTAAGACTGGGATTGTTATAGAAAGATTAATATTTAATTTTATTAAACCTATAGCAAATATTAAAATAAAAAAAATATCAAGTTTATTCACTATACCTGCCCAAGAAGATTATTTAATAAAATATAATCAGTATTTAAATAAACTAATAGAACAAATAAATATATTACCACTAAATAAATACATGGAAATTATTTCATGTTCATTACGAGTTCTTTTTGAATTAAGTATTGATACAATAAGTAAATCAAAAAAATACTCAAACATCTTTAATGGTATAAATGATTTTGAAAAAAAAGTTATAAAAATTATAAACTATATAAAAAGTAACAAAAACTATAAAACAGAGATTTCAAATAAAACAAAAATAGAATATAAAAGTCTAGATAAATTGCTATCCGTTAGCGATTATGAAAAAGTGATAGGCAAAACCCATCTTAGCTCTCATAAATCTACAACATATATATGTGAAAATGACATTCATTATATTATCAAATATTTAAGTATATTTATTATAATAACAAATGAAATGATAAATAATAAAAATATTGCATAGCGTTTGAAGGACAAAATATGTTTGGTAATATTGAATATAAAGAATATAATAAAAAAAATGATATTCATGGTACAATTTTATATCCAGGTATAATGGTCGCTCCGGTACAAAAAAAAATACTAGAAACTATAATTCTAAAAGATAATATAAAATCAATATTTGATCCTTTCCATGGTTCTGGTACAGCTCTTTATGAAGCATTTGAAATTTCACAAAATATTCAATTAGTAGGATGTGATATAAATCCACTTGCTAATTTGATTACTCGAGTAAAACTTCAAGGTGTGAGTAAAAATATATTATGTGATATAAAAAGAATCGAAGATTATATCCTCAATTCATCATTCATTTTTGATTATTCTTTTCCAAATATGAAAAAGTGGCTCAAGCCAAATGTGATTTATTCTTTAGCATTATTACGTACAGCAATTATAAATATAAAAAGCAAAAAAAATAGGTTATATTTTTGGTATATTTTATCTGATGTGATAAGGTACAATAGTAATACAAGAAGTTCAACATATAAATTACATATAAAAGATAATATTAAAATAAAAAACATGGAAGATACTGTTGTAAATACTTTTATTAATAATGCTAAAAAATATATTGATAAATTTAAACACAGATCTGATAATTTTATACTTCATAAAAATGATATATTTGATGTAATAAAACAATATGATAAAAATAGCTTTGATATTTCTATCACTTCTCCACCCTATGGTGATAATAAAACTACTATACCTTATGGAGAATTCTCAATGCTTACTCTTTACACGATTCCAAAATATGATTTAAACCTTGAGGGGTGGGAATTAAGAAATTATTCCTCAATTGATAATCATAGTATGGGAGGAGCAGACAAATATGGCCTACTTAGTGATTTTGAAATGTCCTTAATAGAATATTATTTGACTGTAATTTCAATATCCAAACAACGAAAAATCATCAGGTATTTTAAAGATTATTTTTATTTCCTAAAAGAATTATGTAGGGTTACAAAAAAATACATTATATTGACATTAGGAAATAGAACCGTTGATAGGATTAATATTAATCTTGTGTCAATTACTGAAAATTATTTAAAAGAAAACAACTTTATAAATATTGATTCTACCAGAAGAGCTATCCCAAGAAAAAGAACCCCAAAACTCACATCAAATGTATATCAGAAACCAGTCAATTCTATGAACTATGAGTACATTTTGATATACAGAAAATTAAATGATTAATCTCAAAAAATGATGCCCAATTTTAAAGAATTTGCTAGAGACCATAAATAAAAATCCAGTTGACTGGATTATCTTATGTGCAGATAAAGATGATTAGTTGGTTAGATATGCATCAAAGCAAAATCTATCATCTGTGCTTATCGCAGAATATACTACAAAACTATTAGATAAAAACCTTATAAAAAAATAAACTCTAAAAACCTAGCTATTTAGTTGATAGTTCAGAATAACCTATTTTATTATAAAAATCTATTTGTTATTTTTAAATAAAGTTCATTTTAAAACAGATAAAATGATTTATTAAATCTCTTCTAACAAATATTGGTATCAAAAAAATATAAAATATTACATTTCTTGCCTTCTATTTTATATGATTGAATTTCTCATAAATTTATTGATAGAAATAAAATAAATTTTATTCAGATAGGTTCAAAAGATACTATATTATAAAAAGCCAATCTTTTTTCAAAATTGGCTTTTTAACTTTATTCCATTTTACTCATCAGCCTTTCAGATTATTTACCAAGATGCTCCCTGACAATATTAAACATTCTTCTTACAGGTTCTGCTGCTCCCCAAAGAAGCTGGTCGCCTACTGTATAAAGAGTTAAGTATTCATTGCCAATAGTCATCTTTCTTATTCTTCCAACTGGTATTGTTAAAGTTCCTGAAACAGCCGCAGGGGTAAGCTGTCTTATTGTTGCATCCACTTCATTTGGAACAACTTTTACCCATTCGTTGCCTGCTGCAATCATGTCATAAATATCTTTGATTGGAACATCTTTTGTAAGTTTTATTGTAACTCCCTGGCTATGACAGCGCATTGCTCCGATTCTTACGCAGATTCCATCTATAGGTATCTGTTTTTTTGTCATAAGTATTTTATTTGTCTCTGCCATTCCCTTCCATTCCTCTTTTGACTGCCCATTTTCAAGAGCTTTATCGATCCAGGGAATAACACTTCCAGCTAATGGAACTTTGAAATTCTCAACAGGGAAATCACTGCTTCTCATTTTTTCTGTAACAAGCCTGTCAACTTCAAGAATTGCAGATGCGGGGTCATAAATCTTATCTCCTGCAACAGTACCAAGAGCTGCCATCTGAGCAAGAAGCTCTTTCATGTTAAGCGCGCCTGCTCCTGATGATGCCTGGTAAGTCATGGTGCTTAACCATTCAACAAGATTATTTTGAAAAAGCGGTCCTATACCCATAAGCATAAGGCTTACTGTACAGTTTCCACCTACATAGCATTTGATCCCTTTTGCTAAAGATTCATCTATAACATTTCTATTTACAGGATCAAGGATTATGATTGCATCATCTTTCATTCTTAAAGTGGATGCAGCATCTATCCAGTACCCTTTCCAGCCAGTAGCCAAAAGTTGTGGATATATTTTTTCAGTATAGCTTCCACCCTGGCATGTTACAATAACATCCATTGCTTTTAATTTGTCTATGTTTTCAGCATTTTCTATAATGCCTGTACTCATTCCGCCTGCTATTACATCGCTTTTACCTGCCTGCGAAGTTGAGAAAAATATTTTTTCAAAACCTTTAAAATCATCCTCTTCTACCATTCTTTTCATTAGTACAGAGCCAACCATTCCTCTGTAACCTACAAAACCTGTCTTTAACACAAACTTCTCCTAAATTAAATTTATTTTTTTATAATATAAATATCAAAAAAGTTAAATATTTAATAACCTCTATTTTGAATTTTTTTGCAATATTTATAGCAGGGTTAGCTTATATTTTTGAAATTCCATAGCACAAGGATTGCCTGGTCAGTCAAGCTTACAAGCAATGATAAAAACCATTGTTTTAAACTATTTCCAGATCAATACCGAAGGATTATAGTCTTCCGGTGGATTATATCCTAAAAGCTCTATACATGTTGCTGCAATGGAACTTACTCCAAGCCCTTCTCTTAACTGCCTGCCATATTCTTCTTTATATTCAGGATCAAATATTATACAGGGTACAGGATTAAGCGAATGAGCTGTCTTTGCTTTTGGTTTTCCATTTTCCTTTATTTTAACTCTTCCATCTTTTTCATGTTCATACATATCATCAGCATTCCCATGGTCTGCTGTAACAACCATTATCCCTTTTGCTTCCTCAACAGCTTTCATCAATCTGCCAAGACAAATGTCAAGAGCTCCCATTGCGCATACAGCAGCCTCAAAAATACCAGTATGGCTTACCATATCACCATTAGGAAAATTAAGTCGTATAAAGCCATATTTATCTGATTTTATTGCTTCAATTACTTTGTCTGTAATCTCTGCGCACTTCATCCATGGCCTCTGTGAAAATGGAACAATATCTGATGTGATCTCAACATAATCTTCAAGCTCTTCTGAAAATTTTCCTGTTCTGTTGCCATTAAAAAAATAGGTTACATGACCGAATTTTTGAGTTTCACTTATTGCAAACTGCTTTACTCCTGTTGAAACAAGATACTCGCCTATTGTCCTGTCTATCGATGGAGGGTTTACAAGAAATTGTTTTGGTACATGGGCATCACCATCGTATTCCATCATCCCTGCATATTCGACATTTGGATATCTCTTTCTGTCAAAACGGTTAAAATCTTCTTTCTCAAAAGTTTCTGTGATTTCAAGAGATCTGTCACCTCTGAAGTTATAAAATATAACAGAATCTCCATCCACAATAGTGCCAACTGGTTTTCCATCTTTCTCAATTACAAACGCAGGAATATCCTGATCAATAGCTCCTGTCTCTTTTCTGAGTATTTCAACAGCTTCATGCGCTGATTTAAACATTCTCCCTTCTCCAAGAACATGGGTTTTCCACCCTTTTTCAACCATACTCCAATTAGCGTTATATCTATCCATTGTAATAACCATTCTGCCGCCGCCAGAAGCAATTGCGCAGTCAAAAGAGCTGTTCCTAAGAGATGATAGAAAATCTTCAAAAGGATCAATATATTCCAAAGCAGATGTTTCACCTACATCCCTTCCATCAAGGAGAATATGAACACGCACTTTAGAAGCGCCATCTTCTTTTGCTTTAGTGATCATTGCTTTAAGATGATTATTATTGCTATGAACATTTCCATCAGAAAATAGTCCTATAAAATGAAGTGTCTTACCTGTTGTTTTTACATTGGAAACAAGTTTATTCCAGATATCTCCTTTAAACATTTTTCCTGTTTCAATTGATCCGCTGACAAGCTTTGCCCCTTGCGCATAGACTCTGCCGCATCCCATTGCATTGTGGCCTACCTCGCTGTTCCCCATATCGTCATCTGCAGGAAGCCCAACAGCTGTCCCATGCGCTTTAAGCTTTACAAAAGGATAAGTACTTTTTATTAAGTCAAAATTTGTCATAAGAGCTGCAGCTACAGCATCTCCTTCTTTATATTTACCAAAACCTACGCCATCCATAATAACAAGAACAACAGGTCCTTTTCTTTTTGTAAAATTAGTCTTTTTTGTAAGAGGTTTGAGCATTATACGGCTCCTTTAATATTTATTTAATTAATATCTTACCACAAACCAGGTTATTTTGCGATATGATTCCAACAAAAATTTACAATTTCACCTATTTCGATTTTTATTTAAATAGGGTAAATTACAATTTCACCTCTATTGATTTTTTATTTAAATAGGATAAATTGTATATCGAATGATAAAATTTAAAGCAGCAGATATTATTGCGATACTACTTTGTTTGATAGTAGCATTCGTTGCAATTTATATTATATATGGTAATTACTCCCCCCCTGAACTTCTTGAAATATCTTATCGTGATGGTACATTGGTTTATCCACTTAGTCAGGATAAAGATATTTATGTAAAAGGGCCTCGGGGCAACTCCACAATTATTATTAAAAGCAAACAGGCATATTTCCAATACTCACCCTGTCCTGATAAGTTATGTGTAAAATCAGGAGATCTTGTAAAATCAGGAGAATGGGCAGGTTGTCTTCCCAATATGATTTTTATAAGAATTATAGGAGAAGAAAAGGTAAAAACAGAAAATGAAAAAATTGATGCACTCTCTTACTGAGAATAAAGAAACACTGCCGCTTCTTGCAGCATGTTGTATATTTCTTTCCATGATTGAGTATATTATCCCAAAACCAATTATTTTTATGCGATATGGAATTGCCAACATACCTATTATGATTTCTTTGAAAATATTTTCACCTGGTATGACAATGATTCTTGTTTTGTTAAAAATTATAGGTCAAGGAATAATAACAGGGACTATTTTTTCTTATATATTTTTATTTTCTTTTTCAGGTTCTCTGGCAAGCGGACTTGCAATGATATTTATTTATAAAATATTCAAAGATAAAATTACAATGGTAGGAGTCTCTGTCGCAGGCGCTTTTGCAAGCAATATTATCCAGCTGATTGTCGCAAAATATTTTATATTCGGAAAAGCTGCAATAATTATGGGACCGCCTATTATTCTTATAGGTACAGTAACTTCTGTTTTTGTAGGTATTTTTGCAGAATTGTTTATTTTAAAATCACAATGGTTAAAAACAAAGTTATTGAATAATAAAGGTCAGCATGTTTAAAAATATTAAGCCAGGTATCTGCTTCTTAACCGGAGTAGCGATTTTTTTCCCTTTTCTCTTTACAAGTAATTTAATTATAAGATCTGTTTTTGTTTTTATTGTTATTATTCTAAATATTTTAACAGAAAGAAGATTTCGCATTTTACCTAATATATTGCTTTTATTGGCAATAATGATTGCAAATATTTATCCGCCTGATGGCAAAGTTTATTTTGAAGTTGGCCATTTTTATATTACACAAGGGGCAATATTTTCTGGTTTAAAAAAAACTTTATTACTGATAGGTTCGGTATATATTTCGAGATTTTCAGTCAGAAAAGAACTTGTATTTCCAGGTAAAACCGGTGCTCTCTTTTATAGGATCTTTTTTTATTTTGAAAAGTTAACTGAACTTAATTTAAAATTTAATAAAAATATTATAGAACAGATAGATTTCAAACTTATTGAAATTGAAAAATCGACTTCTATTGACCATGCAGGCAAAACAAAGAATCACTCTTTTAATATAAAACCTGGCTTAAAACAGATACTTTTTTTTATAATAATAAATCTAATTTTTTGGGGACTATTTATTGGTTCATATTGACTTGTGGCGGAGATGATCCCCCTTCCCATTTCTCAATATCATCTTCTGTAATTTCCCTTTCATATACAAATGAAAAGAGATATTCAAAATCTTTAGGATCAAGCTCAAGAAAAATAAGACCAAAAAAGATACTATCTCCATTTCTAAATTTTCTCATGACCCTGCTAATTATTGGTATAGTCGTTGAACCAAGGATAAGATCAATTTTTATATCTGAATAAAGAAAAATTGATTTCTCCAGTTTTTTAGAATTTGATTCAAATAAAAGTCCGGAAGCACTTATATCGACTATTGTGTTTTCATATTTTTCCTGGACTTCCATTTTTCCCTGATTAAAATACCCGCTAACCTTAAGTGAAAATGCCAGAACTTTTGAAAATTGATATGCATATTCAAGAATATCTTCTTTTATTTTAGTTTGCTTTATCCCTTTATTCTGAAGATGTATATGTCCTACTACATATTCAAGATATAAGATAGGGCAATATAGTTCTGAATGAACACCTTTTAAATATTTTTCAGCATTACTTGTCTTAAGCAGCTTATTTGCATCGGGAATATAGCTATCTATATTATCTATTGTGATTATTGGAATATTTTCTATTTCCAAAAATTGAGGTAACTCTTTATTGACAGATGGAATATATAAAACCTTCCCTGATTGAGCAAGTAATTTCTCTTCTATAGAGTCAGGTTTCTGCTTGCGATATGTTATGATATTGACATTACTTACAGATTCAAGTATTTTTTTTCTGAAATCATTTACCAGTTGCTGGATATCATTTACCGGGAATTCTTCTGTATTAAATTCAGGATAATCAACAGCATTATATTCTTCTGTTTTAGGAAAATCGAGTTGGAATTTTTCCCCTTTCATATTAAAAACAATTTTGGAATTTTCAGGAGGAACTACTCTTATATATTTTCTGCTTAAATTCTTATATATTTTTGTTGGATAAGAAACAACAATCTGATTATTTGTTATTTCAGTTGTTATTACAGAAAAATTCATTACATGGCTAAAATATGAAAAATATATAGCAATCTTATCATTTGTAGTAAACAGTTTTATATCTTCTTCTGAAAGCTCAATTTTTACATTTTTTTCAAGATTATAACTTACTAGCTTTCCTGCAATATTTTTTTTCTTCATTTGTATATTTACAGGAATTTCCTTATCTAAAACTGATTTTAAAATAAATTCTGTTTCTATTCTGTTTGTTTCAATGCCCAATTTATTACCTGCCTTATAATACTAAATTAGTCTTAAACCTGCACATCATAATCCATACCTGTCAAAACAATATACTTTCTGCCAGCCACTTGCAGTACTTGAGCTTTTGATCGAGGTATATTGATTATATCAGAATTTATAGATCTCTGGCTCAAATTTTTCATCGCCTCTGCTGTATTCAACATCAAGCATTCCAAGATCCCCATAAAATTCTTTTACCTCAAAACCATCTTTTGTTTCTAAAAGGAGAATTGATCCTTCTGTTCTGTTGTTGTCTTTGTACATTCGCAAATTTAGTCTTAGGCCATCTTTAGTACGAATTACCCTGCCTATTCTGATATTATCCGGAATTTGCTCCTTTTCTATATATGAATCAAAGATATTTTTAAGAAAAAAATGATTTTCTTCTGATATTATAGATGAAGGTATATTATCTTTTCTAAGTTCATTAAAAAATTTATTTATAAAATCTCTATATAATTTATTTTTAACTTCATCTCCTGCCTTATTTGAAATAACAAGAAGCGATCCTATTTCGAAATCCTCTGGTGTTACAATACCAATATTTTGCTCACATAAAAGATAATGGGTGCTTTCTACTCTTGCTGGTGCTGGTCTGTTTTTTTGATTTGAAGAAAACATAGACTCTGAAGGATTAGGCGCTATAGGTTTTTTATCATTATTTTTTTCATCAGGTTTAGAATCTTTATTATATTCTGTGCTAATATTTTCATCTTTCTGTTCCTGTTGCAGTGATGCTTCTTTTTCGCGCTTACAGGATATTGCCAAAAATATATATATTAGAATTATTAAAATTATCTTTTTCTTCACAGTTTAAGTATATCATATATTTTATATATGTCCATAAGCGTAAAATCTCAATTTCGTGGTATTAAAAATTAGCTTTATATTCTTGATAAAACAATCAAAAGAATTATTACTGCAAGAGAAAGAAAAACTGCTGCACCCATTAAAAACCATGATGGTATATTTTTTGGTTTTTTAATATTCTCTGTTAAATCAGAATTGCTATTTTCCGATTCATCTCCAAGATAACCGCATGAAGGACACCCTTTAGTAAAATCATCTGTTTCACCTACATAAAAACACTTGGGGCACCTTACTCCTTTAAAAAACCTTCCGCAGAAAGGACATTTATCTTTATTTGCAGGAACTGTTTTTCCGCAATTTTGACAGACAAACTCTCTTTTTTTTGACACTCACTTTCTCCTGAATGCAAGAATTGTTAAATCATCATACTGTTCATCTTGTTTAAGATTTGAATAAATATCATATCCAGGATTATCTGTTGTTTCTATTGGGTATGCAAAATAACGTCTATACTGATCAAAGTATTGTTTTAAAAAATTATTTACTTTTTTATCTATAGTAATTTTATTATCAGATCTTGCAGATGGATCAAGTATTATTCTAAACATTTTTTCCACAGAAACCATTGCCATAATAGCTTGCTCCATTGTTCCTTCACATGATGTAAAATCAAATGTAACCAGTTCATTTTCAATAGGATTGTGATGTTTTTCAAGTTTATAAGTTGATTTATTAAAGACTGCATTTAAAATATCATACAATCTTTTTATTCCAAATTCTTCATTTCCTGCGCCAACCGCATGATTGTCATGCAACTCCCCTTCCTTTAATCCAGGTTCACTGCATACTATCTGTTCGAACCTGCTGTTTCTAAACATTCTTTTAGCTTCTTCTATACCGTCAGTAAAAAACAGGAAAGCATCTCCTCTTTCAACTTTCATTTTAACTTGCTGGAATTTATCAGAAACCATTACTGATGGGAAAACTCCTGATGCAGGAGATTCAGGAAGTGTTATCTGTTTCATTCTATTTTCTTTTTTGCTGTAAAAGTGGACAATACTATCACCAGCATTGCATAAATAACTTTCTCCTGTTCTTACATTAACTATAGCAAGTACTAATGTTGCAAATCTGCCTTTAAATCCTCGTTCCTCAAGCATGTCATTAATGTTTATTACTACTTCAGAAAGATTGATTTTTTGTTTACTGTTCCAATGCCTAAAATAGTTCAAGAAAATTGTAGCAACTTCCACCATGATCAATGATGCAGGTACACCTTTTCCTGCAACGTCACATTTTATGATTGCAAAGTTATCATTATCAAGTTTTAAATAATCAAAATAGTCGCCTGATACACCTTTTGCACCTTCATAATATCCAAAGAATTCAAATTTATCTGTGACCTCTTTTCCTGTTGTATGTTTGTTTCCGTTGCTATCTTTTTCAAGAGGAATAAACATCTTCTGGATCTCTTTTCCAACAGTAAGGTCTTTACCTGCTGCTGCTGCTTTTACAAGACCTTCGGTCATCTGATTAACTGTTTCTGCGAGAAGGAATATTTCATCCCTCGATTTTATTGTTATAACGTGGTTTTTTAATGTCTCTTTATCTTCAGTATCACGGATAACCTCAAGTCCTTTTACCAGCTTGCGGATAGGGCTAATAATGATCGCTGCAAGAACAAGAGCTCCAATCATTCCAAATGTAATTGCAATTGCAGCAATTACAACAGTTTGTTTTATAAGAGCAATATTTGCGTTTCTTATTTGTGTAATGATACTGCTGGTTGATACTCCAATCCTGACAACTCCTCTAAAATATATATCTTCTCCTGGCTGTCGATAAATAATAGGTTTATAAAAAATGTAAACCATGTCCTGGATATTATATGTTTCTGTATCCAAATGTGGATAGCTATATACATCTTTTCCAATATCTCTTAGTGTTTTAGTTATTGCCTGGTCATACTCCCTTATCTGATTTTGCAATTCCTGCAGAGTTGTTTCGTTTCCTGCCCTGCCAATAAGGCTTCTTGCCTGCTGTCCAAGTCTGTCAACTTCCTTAGAATAAGTTGAAACTCCTGATGAAGCTTCAGTATTTATTTTTCCTTCAAGATCTGATATCATAGCAGACACAGCATCAACAACTCTTTCTCTTCCAGGGATTATTTCTCTGGCACTAATTTTGGAATATATATTTGGATCATCAGTTACCCATAAGAAATCATGTCCGATTTCATTTCTTGAACTTCTTCCTGTTATAGTTACATATCTGGAATCAAGCATAGCTTCTCTTTGTGATGGCAAGAGTCCAAGTTCGATCATATTCGCACTGGGCAAGTATGATCTTGCACCATATGTTAGACTTTCCAGTAATACTCCTACTTGCTGCTGAAGTGAAATAACAAGATTCTTCCTTTCTGTCTCCAACATGAATCTTCCAAGCGGGAGAGCTATCATCAAAACAACAGCAAAAACAATAGATATTACAAAAAGTGTAAATTTTAATCTTAACCCCATTCCCTTATTTTTGATTTTCATAATCCCCTCTTTTATTTCCTTGCTGTAAATAGGAATACCTTTCATTATGGCGTAAATATCTTTATTTAGTTGTCTTCGTTCATTATAAGCTGCTTTAATTCTGGAAACTGAAACAACTATTACAAGGAAACAGAATGCAAGAATAAAATAAAAACCTGCTCCGCCTAAACTAAATGTAAACATTTTACGTTTAGCAGGTTTCCAAACTGTTTCCTGATCAGAAATAAAATATCCAAATTTTACATTACCTGAAGGTTCAAGCCTGATTGCAGGCTTGCTAAAATAAAGACCACGTGTCGGATGAATAAGTCCTATCCTATATTCTCCTTCCTGAATATCGAATAGATTAAAATCTTTTATAAGCCTGTCGGTTTCTACATTATAAGCGCCTTCATTAAGATAAAAAGTATAATCCCATGGTTCCTCTCCATCCCTGTCAAGGATAATGGTATGTATATTTCCGCCAACAGAGAAACCTCTTCCGGTTAAAGTAATATTTATTCTATCAAGCTGATCTTTTACAGCATTTATAGCTGTAATATATGTTACAGTCACATATTTGTTCAGCCTGAAAATTGTTTGTACTGGTTCTCCAATATTGCCTGCTTCATCAACTGCTGCAACAGAAAAACCCCATATTCCATTATCCATACCGCTTGCATCGAAATATGAGTTTTTAATAACATTTTTTTTGTCCGGATTTCTAATCCTTCTCATATATGTGTTTTCATCTATATCTCTGCGATAGTTTTCATCAAGATGTTGAATAGTATATATGTAACCTGAAAGCGGTTCGTTATCCGATGGTCTCCATTTTATCCTGATATTATTTGATAATAAGAATCCATTATCGTCTTTAATAAAATCTTCGATTATAACCTTTTCAGGCGGCTGCGTATCTCTGTATATGGGCATTACAGCAGGTTTAGACCAGTTGCCTGCATAATCTGTTGCAACCAGATATATATACCATTGCCCATCCTCTTTAATAGTTACTTCTCCCCTTAGCTGACGCGAAGTATTCATTATTCTTCTGGGAGGTTCTCCATTTATATCTCTTCCAACCGAATAACTAAACCCGGCTATACCCGAAGAGTCTTCAGGAAGATTCCATGAAAAAGTATATTTATCAAACGATGTTCTTCTATTAGCTATAAAATTTGTTGGTGTAATAACAGGAGTATCAACTGTTTTGTCAGGAGCGATCATTATTATTCTTGAGACATTTCCAACTCTGTTTTCCCAGAAAATATACATTGTCTCCCCTGCATCTATCATCTGTCCGAATGTTGAATTCCCTCTCATGTCAGAAAGATCTCTTTCTCTCCAGAGAATTCCATTAAAATCAGCAAAAATTATGCTGTTATCTCCCATACGGTTATCAAACCAGGTAAGAACAGTTGTCCCCATATATGAAGCCACTCTGGGATAATTACAAGCTCTGTTTCCTCTAGATATTCTTTCAGCAGAAGTAAGAATATTTCCATTAAGATCAAGTTGGAGATAATAGATTTGAGGGTTTGCTTCATTTATATTTCTTCTTTCCCAGGCAAGCTTTATCATATTGTCTTCAATAATAAAATTGGGTCTTTGGTTATCAAACTCGCCGGATTCTAATGATCTCCCTGAAATAGTTTCATTAAAATCTGTAATTCTTTTTGAACTGCTCCATGTTCTTCCGCCATCAGTGCTTTTCTTAAAATATAGCTGATATGCTGAACGCCTTAATATTATAAAAGATTGAAATATAACATATTCAACACCATTTTTTGATACAAAGTGAGGAAGAAAATTAAGCGCAAGATTAGATTCCTGAACAAGTTGTACAAATTCTCCCCATCTCTGTCCATCGTCTGAGAGGGAATAAGATATTGAAAGATTATTTCCCTGCTCTTTTGTTACAAACATTATGAATTTGCCATCTTCTTTTATAAATAATCTTGGTCCTACAGCCATGGTAAAAGTAGCTTGATGTGTTGTCTCTCTAAAGTTTCTTCCACTGTCGGATGATGAGAAGATTCTTACACTGTTAGCGCTTATTGAAGCAGCTATGTATATATCACCATTGCTTTTAACAGCAAGCGAACAAATTGCAACCTCATCGCCTGCATAATTAAAAGGGCCTGCAAATCTTTCATTCCTCACCCATTCTATGCCATCTGCTGTTGTAGCAATAGACAAAAATACAACACCTCTGTTTTCATCATGCTTCACAAACTCATGCCACACTATAGCAGTAGTTCCACCGCCAAAAGCAGTTGTATGGAATCTTCCATTTGAGGGAACAATAACTTTTTGAGCATCCCAGTAGATATCAACAGAAAACAATGATGAAGGTATGAAAAATAAAAGGAGTATTATAAGAGGAAGTATATATTTATGAAATCGCGGTGCTGCAGCGCAGGAGTGCTCTACAGCATCCCTGTGGTGGCCCTGCTTATATGAAATCATATTCTTGATTCAATTCTCCTTTTAAGCTCAAGAAGAGGTGTATAATTTCTATTTCTTGGATCCTGAAGCAACCTTTCAACAATTGTAAGAGAAACATAGAAATTTCCATTAACAAATTCCTGCTCTGCTTGCCTGTACTGCTGCTGTGCATCATTTGAAAGAACAACAGTTGCTGATCCGCCCATTTCTGTCTGCACCCTGTCTTTAAGAGTTGTTATTCTGTTATCATTTGGATTTAGCTCAAATGCTCTGTTAAGATATGCGAGCGCTGTGGGGAAGTTGCTTCTAACATTGCTTGAAACAATTGTAAAAGCTCTTTGATATAGAGTTTCTGCTTCTCTGATTTTTGCAGGATCAGGAGGTGCAGTCCTTATACCAAGCCTGATTTCTGTTCTATTGATTACTTGCGCTATTCCAGGATAGTTAGGCTCTATAACTCTAAGGTCATTAAGGATTATATATGCTTCAGCAGGGTTAACATCAATCATTTGTACTGCAAAATTATATCGTTCTCTAAACAATACATTAAAGTTTTGTTGGTCCTTAAGCTGCATAATTCTAAGAGAAAGAACACTTGCTTCCTGGTTCAAAGGAAAAGGTATAGTTACAAGAAGAAGTTTTTCTTCTGCACGCCCAAGATGGCTCAACATTTCTGTTCTGTTGCCTTGCTGGTTTGCAGAAACAGCACTAAGATAATCGCCTCTTGCAAGATTTAATATTTGAGTCATCTCATTGTAAAGAGGATCTGTTTCTGTAATAACTCTGCCTGTCCTGACTGACAGAGCTGTCTGCACAAGACCAAGCCAGAATTCAAGCTCTGTGTTATTATCTTCATGGTTTACAGTACGCCATAATGTTTGCGAACTTAAAAGAAGGTTTTCAGCATCTCCAAATCTTTCTCTTGCATAAAGATCTTTTGCTTCATTAAGATTTTTTCTGACTGTTTCAATTACAATAGTTGTCTGCTTGTTTAATATTTCATCAGACAACATAAATATTTCCCTGTCACTGTTTGTTCTAAGCCCCGGATCTTCATTTAAATTGAGTGAATTAACATAACTCTCTCTTGCCTGCTGTAAATTTTGTCGCGCTGCATCAAAATTATTTCTGGCAAGATTAGTTCTTGCTTCTGAAATATATCTGTTACCCTGATTCCTAAAGACTTCAGAACGGGTAAGAAGTTCCTGAGAGGTCTGCATATATTTGTTTATTTCGTTACGCAGTGATACAATAGTAACTAAATCATTATCAACATTTTCCGCGCTCTCTTTTACAACAGGATTTGATAAATATTCACCGCCTTCTTTGGATACGGTTGTTAAAACATTTTTAAGATCATTTTCTATCCCGGGAAGTCCTGCCAATATTCTTGTAAAAGTATCCATTGCTCTTTGATGATACCGTGCAATAACTGTGTAGGAACCCTCTCCCTGTCCTATTGTTGTTTGAATACCATCAACCATTTCAAATCCAGATTTTGCTTCTTTCAATTGAGTCTGAAGCCGTTCTGATATTGGCAAATAAGTAATATCTATTGCTGCCCTGACAATTGAAACTGCAAGCAAATTAACCTTTGTTTCATGTTCTCCAAAAAGATTTTTCATATCTGTAGAAAGATTTAATGCAGTATCTACAGAAAAATCTGATGCTTTAAGCCGTGCCATGGATTCTTCATTTTCTTTCCACACTGTATGGTTTATTGAAATCATTACATTATCAGTTATTATCTGATTCCTGTAGGTAATGATATTATTAAAAACTGTTTCTCTGGAGTAATTGTTTTCAATTACATTTATCCTTTGCATAATTTGAGACAATAATAAATAATCGTTACTTGCTTTTATTTTCTTTTCTGATTCATAATACTTGGGTATATAGTTTTGTAACTTATTCATTGTCCATCCGGAGAAATCAAAACCTCTTGATGGGCTTATACTATACCCTTTTAAAGTAATAAGACTATTTCCAATTTCACTATAGTTTTTTGCAATTTCAAAATTAATTTCAGCATTTTGGTATTGTTTTTCACCAAACAGTATTTTTCCTCTGTTAAAAAACAGATCTGAACGTGAAGCAAGAAGAACTGCATTCTCATCAATAACATCATTCCATAGATGATCAATCGCAGCTAAAATGCCTTCCTCTACAGTGCTTGCTGCTCTCCCATTTATAACTGCATTAAATGTGGAAAGAAATGGGATATCATATTCACCAGGTCGCAATAACTTCTCTTTTCTCTGATCAGAAATAGTTGCCACACCTGATATTTCTTCCCGTATTACAGCCATTCTTCCAATAATATTTAGAAGATCATCATATTCTCTGTTATTTAATACTGATTGTATCTCTCTGGATGATTCTCTTGTTGCTCTTTGTGCTGCTTGCGGATAAGTGTTTTGGTATGCAAGTAATGTGTCTATTCTTTCTTTTAACTTTAAGCCTAAATCATCTGCCTCATGAATTATATTTTCCGGGAACTCTTCTGCAAACATTTCCCTATGGAACCCGATAGCCTCTTTATACAATGCAATTGCTTCCCAATATTTTTTCCCCTGAATGAGCACCAAAGCCCTGTTCATTATATCCCTGAACAGGTTGTCATTGTATCTGAATACAATTGTTATTCGTGCTGTTGCCAGTAAAGAAAGAGCCAACTGATCCGGATTAGAATCCATTGCCTGTATATCATTAATAAGCTTATAGCCTTCTGCTATGTCTTTGTCTGTAAAGTCTTCTTTTCGAAGAAGATTCATCAAATTTTCATAATAATTGTTATATTGATTGCGTACATTTCTGACAACAGCCATTAAAGATTCAACTTCATCAAGCCTGTGAGGCTCTTTTTTTACAATATCAGCAAGAATTTTTATAGCTTCATTGAATTTTTTTTCTTCAATAAGCTGTTTTGCAATAGGCAGTGAATCTTCTTTTTTACCACTAGCAAAAATTTGAGCAGCTAAACAAAAAATAAAGAGTAAATAAAATAATACTTTTTTTAAGGTAAAAAGTGTTCTAATGCTTGTAATCCACCCCTCTTCTTGAAATTACATAATTATAGACCTTAAAATCTGCATTTTCTTAGCCATTTTAAAGCTTTTAAACAAGAAAAAACAGAAATAAAGGCTGCAAATATAGCCAATCGACTTTGTTCAGATACTTCAATATCTTACTATATTATCGGCAGCAAAAAAACATATTAAAATAAGTACTTAGTAAACTAAACATAAAAATTTTCCGACTATTTAAATAGCTCGCTTTTTTATGATTTTATGCTATTATTATAGGGAAAAATGGCAAAAAAACTACTTTTGTATATAATTTTATTCATATTATTAGCCTCATTTTCCATATCAGCGCTTGATATATCTGATTTTTACTACAAAGCAGACAATTTCCTGGACTCTCTTTCTGACCCTAATACAGGACTTACTGCATTTCCAACTCTTCTTATACCTTTGGGAGGAAGATATGAGGCAATGGGTACTGCATTTACAGCAGTTGCTGATGATGCAAGCTTTATTGAAGCTAACCCTGCAGGAAGTTCAAGCCTCAGATATACAGAACTCTCTTTTTACCATAATGACTGGATAGCAGATACAAATATCGAAAGTATTGTTTTTACAACAAGACATAATAATTTAGGCTTTGGTTTAGGGGCAAAATTTCTTTATGTTCCTTTTACAGGATATGGTCTTTGGGGTGAACGAACATCACGTGGATACTATTCTGAATCTGTTGGAATAGTTAACCTATCATATAGATTTTTGCCTGGTTACAATTTTTGGGGAATTTCTCTTGGTACAAACTTAAAAGTTGCTTACCGCTATATTCCTGCTGAAATCTATGAAGGGCAATCAGCTGTTTCTGCAATGTTGGATCTTGGAGCTCTTACAAGATTTAATTTTCTTAAATTCTATAAAGCAAGGGAAAAGAATGCATCTTTTGGCATTGTTTTAAAGAACCTGGGTATTGCTCAGTTGGATGATCCTCTCCCGCTTGAAGCAGTAGCAGGAATTGCATATTCCCCTTTAAGACCATGGCTGCTTGCTTTTGATTTTATATATCCAATTTCACTTAACCAGTCAGAACAACCAGCAGAACACTGGGGTTTTGCAGTAGGTACAGATGTGGTTTTTACAGACTTTTTCTCTGTTCAGTGCGGTTTCAGATACAGAGGTTCAAACCCAAGGGTTTCTGTTGGAAGCAAACTTGACCTTAATAATATAAGCTTTAATTTTAACTATACATTAGACCTTACAACCCAGGCTGGCCTTGACAGATTTAGCATTGTTTCTTCTCTTAATCTTGGGGATAAGGGAAGAGGTCTTATTGCCATGCAGGTCGATGAGTATTACGTTGCCGGACTTCTTGCGTATGCAGAAGGCAACCTAAGAGAAGCAGCATTTAACTGGGAAAAAGCAGTTGAACTTGATCCAGGATTTTCTCCTGCAATATTAAACCTTGAAACAGTAAACAGGACATTGCAGGTAGTTGATGAAATGCGGTCAATACAGACTATAAACTAACTAGACAGCCATCTCTCATGACACTATTTTTAATTCCCTGATTTTTAAATCATTTGCTAAACTCAAAATCTTTCCATTGTGAATATATTTCTGTAAAAGGTTCTAAAGCCCTTGGTAAAAGGTTATTTACCCATGCAAGAAAAAGTCCATAATTTATTACTGGTATTCCTGACTCTTTTATTTTTTCAAGGCGGGTAAGCATTGTTGTTCTTGTTATCATGCATGCCCCGCAGTGGATAATTGCCGAATATTTTAATATATCTTCTTCATTGGGAAGAGCTCTTAAAAAATCAAATTCTGCGTTCTTGTCTATAAGCTTTCGAAAAAGAGCAGGTATTTTTACAGTACCTATATCTTCTTCTTTTCTGTGATGAGAACACGCTTCAAGAATAAGGACTCTGGTGTTTTGTGTGTTTTGCTTATCTGTCTCCAAACTCGTCTTCTTTTTATCAATATATTTTTTCAAAGCTGCAATACCTTTAACAAACTCCAAAAGGTCCCCTTTTTTTCTTGCGTAAAGTATTGAAAAAGATGTAAGCATCTGCTTTTGAGGAATATCTAAAGCTACTTTGTGAAAAGCCTGGCTATCTGTAATTACAAGAGCTGGTTTTATTTTTAAAGCATCATAAAAACATTTAACCTTATTCTCCTTAATGACCAGAGCGCCGCAATCTTTGTCAAGGCAATCTCTGATTGTTTCTACTTGCGGCATTATAAGTCGTGCTTTTGGAGCAGCAGTATCAATAGGTGTAACCATAAGAACCAGATCATCTTCTTTAACAATTCCATCCAGAGGAGTTGCCTCAAAAGTAATTTTTTCCTTTAATGAAATAAGTGTCTTTTTAAAACTTTCTATTCCGTTTTTAGATAAATTATCTATACTGCAATATTGGTATTTTTTTGCCCATTCAAGTTTTGAATTATCTGCAGTTTTATCTGCAAAAGTAAGGGCAATAACCAAAACACCATTTTTTTTCAAAATAGATTCTGCTACTGAAAATTCAGATTCTGTAGGTTCTTTATCTATCCTGCTTACAATAACATGAATATCTGCATTTTCAATTCTTTCAACTGTTTTTCTTATTCTTTCTTTCCCTATATCCCCTTCATCATCAAGCCCTGCAGTATCAATTATAGAAACAGGGCCAAGATCATCAAGTTCCATTGCTCTGGCAACAGGGTCTGTCGTTGTTCCTGGTATCTCAGAAACAATAGAAACATCTTTTTCAAATAGATTATTCATAAGGGAAGATTTTCCCGCATTCCTGAGTCCAAGTAAAACAATTCTTATTCGCAGTGCATCAGCTGTTTTCATTTAACCTCCTTCCCAGAGATATATTTCTCATGGGTCTCCTTTTAAGAATTTATGAAAAACGGAGCGCACTCCCTTTCGAAAATGTTATTTTTCGGTCTATTGATGACATGCGCAATGCAAGATCTTTTATGATCTCATTTCCATTTTCATCAAGGCATATTTTGCCAGGATAAATAAGGTAATGTTTTTTTTGTTCAACAGGCGTGATATTAGGCATAAGGACATTTGCCCCTGCTTTGACCATTTTTTCCCTGCCAAATGGATCAATAGTCCCTGCAGCTGTTGTTGCGGGAATATGCGCTTTTGGCAAAAGAAGCCTGAGAAGAGCTGTAGCCCTTATGCTATATTCAAGCGGCATTTTTGGGCTTTCGGCAAGAGGAGTATTATTACTCGGAATAAAAGGACCTACTCCCACCATATCAAGATCAAGTTTTTTACATAAAAGAGCATTGTTGATTCTTGTATCTTCTGTCTCCCCGGGAAGTCCTGTCATGTATCCTGATCCTGTTTCATAACCAAGGTCTTTAATATCCAGAATTGCAGTAATTCTTCTTTCAAAAGGACTATTTATTTTAATCTTTTGATATAGTTTTGGATCAGATGTCTCAAATCTTAGTAAATATCTGTCTGCGCCTGCTTCTTTAAATTTTTTGTAGGTTTCTCTGCTTTTGATTCCTATGCTTAAAGTTATTGAAGCATTATATTCCGTTACTTTTTTTATCTGTTCCAGTATTCTGCAAATTCTATCAGATGTATAGAATGGGTCTTCGCCGCCCTGGAGTACAAAAGTTCTAAGCCCTGAATTATAGCCTATCATAACTGTTTTTATTATCTCATCTTTATCTATTCTGTATCTTACAGCACTTAAGTTGCTTTTTCTTATGCCGCAGTAAAGACAATCCTGATTACAGTAGTTTGTGAATTCAATGAGTCCTCTTAAAATAATATCTTTGCCATGTATGTTTTCACAAATAGAAGCTGCTTTTTTACAGAGTTCATCGGTTTCGGCTGTTTTGTAATAATTTATAATCTCTTCAGTTTCGTTATTATTTAAACTATCAATTAAAGTTCTCTTTTCCATCAGAAACTTCCTTAGGATCAGATTTTAATTTTGAGACTTTGGAAAAAGATCACTTATTTCCTGGGTCAAAATCTTTTTATATTAACAATATACAAAATATCTAATATATGTTCAATAGTTAGTTTTTTTGCTGCTTTTTTGTTTTAATAAAAGATAGGAAATAAATAAATTTGTATCTACTTCAGCCACAATATTAATTAAATCAATTTCTTTAATTAATGCACTGGTTTTTTCAATACTCATCATAATTATTTTATTAACAAGTTTTCTTTGTTGTCCTGAAAGTTGTTTTTTTAATAATCTTTCAATATATAAAAGAAATTGATTTCTTTCTTCCATATTTTCTTCAGATATCATTTCGCTAAATTCATTATAATCTACGCTATTCAAAATAATATCTTCCACATTTTTCCCATTTATTTGAACAAGAAAAGATTCAAGAGCAACAATAAAACTGCTTTTGCTAAAAACTATTCTATCGACTATTCCTCTGTAATGGGCTCGAAGTTTTGAAGCAGTTGTTGTTTTTCTGTATTTACGCCCTAAATAATTATAACATATAACAGCAGATACGATTCCAAGTATAATTTTATCAACAACAATAGGAATTGGAATCTTTATTGCAAAAGAAAAGAAAAAATAAGCAACAAGAAAAACAAAAGCAGATATTAGAAATCTTGGGATAAATTTAGATTCACTTACCCAGTTATTAACAGATTCTTCTACAATCCTATAAAGCTCATTTCTAAAAGCTGTAAGGCTTTCAATTACAGGTTCTTCCCCATAACGCCCTTCAAGTTGAAAAGAATTTCCGCTTGATATCACTTTATCAAACTCTTTAAATGGATGGAGATAGACTCCACCGCCATTATGCTTCCTGATATGAAAAACATAAATAATATTATTTACAGCCATAGAGACAAAATAATAAGCAATAAAAATTATGTCAACAGCATTTATTAAAAAATTACATATATGACATTTGTTGTTTATAAGCCATATCCCAAAACAGATACTCAAATTCCACACTGGAAATAAATATTTCTTCGATCTT
>WRCW01000003.1 GCA_009783755.1 Spirochaetaceae bacterium | reverse complement strand
TGCTTCTCTAAACATCTCTTCTGTTGACATATCTCCGGCTGCAAAAGGTTTAAATGAGTTATTGTAGATCGTATTAAATGTAGGCCACATTATAAATAACGTTAAAAATAGCGCAATTCCAAGAATAACCTGGTTAGGAGGAATCTGCTGTAAAGATAACGCCCTTTTTATAAAATCAAAAACAATTGCTATTCTTAAAAAAGAGGTCATTAATAAAATAATAGAGGGAGATAATGTTATGATGGAAAGGAGAATAAGAAGCTGAATGGAGAATGCAACTTCACGATTACCTTCAGGCTGTCTGACAGTTATATCTACGAATGGAATAGTCAAAGGATCCCCAGTGCTTCTTTGTCTTTGCAGCGGTTGATTCTGCTGGGCAAATCCCTGAAATGTGATTATTAATAATAGTGAAAAAAGCAGAAAATACCTTTTTTTCATTCCCCCCCCTATAAGAAATTCTAGCTTTCTGTCCTAAAAATAGTATTTGATAAAGTTGCTACCCAATTTTATTTTAAACTACATTTTTTTAATGCGACCTCTCTGTTTTTTTAAATAATCAAAAGCAAAGGTTTCATTAAAACTTTTACTCTTTTTTTCTCCTTTTCCCTTGAAAATCATATTATATAAATACTGCTGAAAGTTGCCTTCAGATGGTTTTTTTGCTTTTTCTTTATGAAGCCTGATATTATCAATAGTATCTTTATCTGTTATTTCAAATAGAGTTGAAATAGCATTATCAGCAGCTCCGATAACCATTATCTGGTTACCTACTTCGACAATGTGCATTGTTTTACCTGTTGCAATAGACTTGCTTGAAATAATATTTATTAAATCATCTTCTTTAAATTTCTGCGATCCTGCTTTTCTAAGAATAAAGAAAAGGCCATAAATACAGGCTATTACAAAAACAAGAATCAAAATCATTCTTATAAAATCCCAGAATGAAAAAGCATTTAAATTTCTTTTTATCTGATTATCGTCTTGAGGAAGAGCAGGTGTATTTTCATCTGCTATTATTAACTCTGTTTCTTCAGTAATCTGAGTTTGATTCTGATTATTTGTCTGCTGTGCAGATAATGGAGACACTATAATTATATATGTGAGAAAAATAAAAAGTGTTAAGCTTCTTTTTCGCCTTTTCAATTGATCATATGCAAGCTGCGATTGTCCTCGACTCTCGCTATGTCTGCGAATAAAAGATAGATATTTTTTTAAAGTCATCCCCCCCCCATTTATGACTTTCTATGTCACATCATTCACACCTGTTGGATTTGAAACAATTTTGGTTACACGCACACCAAAGTTTTCATCTATTACAACAACTTCACCATTTGCTATAAGTTTATGGTTTACCAATATATCAACAGGCTCTCCTGCCAGTTTATCAAGCTCAATTATCGTACCTTCTCCCATACTAAGTATTTCGCGTATGGGCTTTTTTGTTCTTCCAAGCTCTACAGTCATCTCCATGTTAACATCCATGAGAAGACTTATATTACCCTGCTCAGAAGATGAGATAGCAGATGGGAAAGATGGATATTGAACATTTTGGATATTTACATATCCCTGAGGTGATGCATTGCCACCTATCCCTGCACCCATTCCCATAGCCATTCCCATGTCTGCAGATTGTGCGCTGCCCTGGGGACTGGAAGCTTTTGGTGCTGATTGTTGAATTCTTGGTGCTTCTTTAGGAGCGCCACCTGCTGCTGTTATTTCCTTTACAACTGAAATATCAAATAGCTCATTAAAAACAGCCGGAGGATTATCATCTATTGTAATAGGGAAATTAAGCTTTACCAAATCTCCTGTAGGTATATCAGAATCGCTGCTATCTTTAACTTCCGCAGATGCAGGCTCAGACATTATGGTTTGTCCTATTTTATCTCCAAAAACTGTCATTGCAGATCCGCTTATGGTATTTACAGCTTCACTAACAGCAGAAAGAGAAGCTTCATCAAGCTCTACTTCTTCAAGACCTGAAAGCAATCCTGCCATAACCTTTGAAATTTCATCTGTAAATAAATATGCATGATAACCAGGAACACCATCTGTAAACGAAGACTGTATTCTTACATAACTTCCATCAAATCCTGCAGATATATTCCCTCCAGGAAGTACTTCAATAGATGGAGGGGATATAGTAACTGTCTTTCCCATCATGCCTGTAAGGGTAGCTGATTGGGTATCGATTATTGAATTTACAATTGATAAAAATGACTGTTTTTCATTTTCTGATAAACCATCATTACTTGACGCACCAGAATCAAAACCAAAACCACCTGTAGAACTTCCGCTCATCAATGCATCAATTTCATCTTGTGACAATGCGCCGTCACTCATAGTTCATCTCCTTCTGCAGTTAATTCTTCAAACTCTTCTTTGCCAAAATCTTCTATTTTCTTTGTAATTTGTACTGCTACTTTATTTCCTACTAATCCTGGTTTGCACAAAAATTTAGGTTTATTACCAAGCTTTAATTTCATATCATCATTTATTCTTACATTCTGAAGTCTTATTACATCTCCTGCAGCAAGAGCTAAAGCCTCTCTTACTGTTATATTTATCTTTCCTATTTCAGCTACGATATCAACATCAACAGAAGCAAGCCTTTCCCTTAAAATATTCAAGTTTTCAGCAGTTGTCCCTCTTCTTACAGAAGAATACCAATATTGCGCTGAAAGTTTTCCGATTATGGGCTCTATAGTAATATAAGGAATACAGAAGTTCATCATCCCTTCTACTTCGCCTACTTTTGTTTCAAGAGTAACAAGAACAACCATTTCTGTAGGAGGTACGATCTGGGCAAATTGAGGATTTGTTTCGATCTGGCCAAGACGAGGTCTTAAATCAACAACCTGGCTCCATGCTTCCCTCATGTTCCCCAGAATTCTTACTATTACCCCTTCCATAACCGAGGACTCTATGTCTGATAATTCTCTGCTTATTTTTGTCCCTTCTCCCTTTCCGCCAAAAAGACGTTCGATTATTGAAAAAGTTACAGAAGGGTCTATTTCCAGGATCGCAGATCCCTTTAAAGGATCCATATTTATTACAGCAATTGTTGTCTGATTAGGAATTGATCTTATAAATTCCTCATAAGTAAGCTGGTCTACAGAAGCAACATGCACATGAATAAGGCTTCTAAGTTGTGCAGAAAGCGATGTTGTAGTAAGACGTGCGAAAGTTTCATGCATTATTGAGACAGTACGTATCTGTTCTTTTGAAAATTTATCGGGTCTTTTGAAATCATATATTTTAATCTTTCGCTGATCACTTACATGATGGGAAACTTCTTCAGATTCCACATCACCGGATGATGAGAAAGCAGTAAGTAACTGATCAATTTCGTTTTGTGATAAAATATCAGTCATACTATTTCAGACGACCTGCCCCTTTTTTTAAAATTCAATTAAATTGAAATCAGTAAATATCAAATCCTGAATTCTGTCATTGCCGCTTAACATAATATTAAGCCTTCTTCTCAATTCTTCTTTAACTTTAGATTCATTTCTTGGTGTAATATCTTTTTCATATTTTTCACCAAAAAAAACTCTTATTTCATCTCTTAACTTAGGTGTTTTATCAATGAGTTCCTGGTGTAATGCTTTTGATCTTGCATTAAATCCTACAGATACCTTAATAATGATCATTATCCGTTTGTCCGTATCTGCAGTTCTTCCTCTTATTTCAGTTGTTCCAATATCATACCACTGCAAATTGGGAAGTGTATTTCTTGATTCTTCGGTAGCATAATAGTAATCAGGAGTGCTTGATACAGGATTCATGAATTTTATAGTAAAAAAAGTAATTGTAACAATGAAAACTACACCAGCAAGAATGATAGCCGTCCATTTGAGTATTTTAATAATTATTGCAGGAAGAAAACCAATTTTTCTCTTCCCAATGTCCTCTTCGGCAGAAGCTCCCGAGGAATTTTCAAGATCCAGATCATAATCGTCAGACATCTTTTGTCTCCTGATATATTAATATAGAATTTTATCAAAAATATCTATTATTTGCAAATACTTTATTCTATTATACGGGTTTAATATCATTAAACTCGCATATAACCTCTCTATCTCTCAGAACCAACAACGTTTTTTATGACGAAGTTTTTGATTATAAATGAGCATCGCTCAATATAATAATATCCACCCTCCTGTTATATGCTCTTCCTTCTTCTGTATCATTCGTAGCCAAAGGAACAGTATCTGAAAATCCAGCGATTTGCATTGATTTATCATCAACATTGAAATCCTTAAGATAGTACAATACATTGATCGCTCTGGCTGTTGAGAGGTCCCAGTTTGTTCTCCAGGGACTGCTTTCATCTGTTGGAACACTATCGGTATGCCCTTCTACTCTGAATTTTCTCCCTTTCATTTCCTCTGATTTTATAAGTTTGGCAATATTCTGTATTGTCCGCCTTGCTTCCTCTATATTCAGTTCAGCGCTGGCAGATCTAAAAAAAGCATCTGAGGCAAGAGAGATAACTACACCCCGTTCATCTTCCGTTACTCTAACCATTTTACTGCTTATTTCAGGCTGAAGAACAGAAACAGCGAGTCTTCTTGCCCTGTCTAAGGCTTTACCTGACTGTCTCGAAGGCATTGACATGATATTATTTCCAAGAGAAGCGAGTTTTCCTTCTGAATCAAGGGTATTTCCTCCCTGCATGGTGCCGACTCCCTGGAATGCAGAAAGGATCAGCTTTAATTCTGATCCGTCAATGGTGGCCGTTGAAAACATTATTACGAAGAATACAAGAAGAAGAGATATCATATCTGCATATGATGACCACCATGTAGCAAGGCCTTCCGGACACTTTTTATTTTTTTTCATCGGCATAAATATCTTCTCTCTTATTCTCCAGAAGCTGATGCAGCTTTAATAGATTCTCTCTCAACAGGAGACAAAAATGCTAATAGTTTCTCTTCAACCATTCTCGGGTTGTCACCGGATTGGATGGAAAGAATTCCTTCTACCATAAGTTCTTTTACCATCATTTCATCAATATGCTTATCTTCAAGCTTGGCTTTTAGTGGGGAAAAAATCAAATAAGAGAAAATTGCTCCGTAAAATGTAGTTATAAGACAAAGAGCCATACCTCTACCTACGGAAGATTGGTCATTCAAGTTTGCCATCATCGCGATAAGTCCCTGAACTGTTCCTAACATTCCAAAAGCAGGAGCAGCTTTTTCCCAGTCGCCGAATATCTTTGCAACCGATGCATGCCTGGTTTCTATCTGATTAAGTTCATTAAATAATATACTTTTAATAAGCGTAGGATCTGTACCATCAACAACAAGCCTTAACCCTTTTGCAAGGAATTTATCTTCAAGTTCATCAAGGCTGTCTTCAAGAGCAAGAAGTCCTTCCCGTCTTGCCTGTTCAGAAAAACTAACAAGAGTTGAAATAAGTTTTTCTTTTTCATAATTTATTATTGTACAAGCAATTCGGACATATGTAACAACTTTTAGCATTTTTGATAAAGGGGTTCCTGCCAAAACTGCGCCAAAAGAACCTCCGAAAACAAGCAGCAAAGAACCTGGGTCTATATAAAGTCCAAAAGCAGCACCGCTGAAAAACATAGAGCCTAGTATCATCACCATGCCTAGGGCTATTCCACCAATTGTTCCTATATCCATAAACGATTACTCCTCGTTCTTAAAACAACCTATTAGTTGTCTATATTTTACAATTTTATCAAAAACATCCTGGTAGTCTTCTTTGACTACCAGTTTTTTTCCTGAAAGCATTACTAATGTAGTGTCAGGATTTAATTCAATACATTCAATTTGGTGCGGATTAAGATAATATTTTTCGCCGTTAAGTCTTGTCACATCAATCACTTTCTACACCTTTTTTATTATTACCTCTTAAGGGTAAGTAACTCCTGCAGCATTTGATCTGCAGTTTGTATTGTTTTTGAATTTGCCTGAAAACCTCTCTGTGTAACAATCATATCTGTAAATTGCTCAGAAAGATCCACATTACTCATTTCAAGAGTTCCTGCTATAAATGTTCCTCTTCCCGCAACTCCGGAAATTCCAATATCAGCAAATCCTGAGTTATTTGTTCTTGCAAACATTGTGTCGCCAATTTTTTCAAGACCACCTGCGTTAACAAAATTTGAAAGAGCTAACTGACCGATTGTCCTGTTTGTTCCATTTGAATAGACACCGGTTATAATACCGCTTGAATCGATTCTGAAATTCTCAAGATAACCAAGTGCATATCCATTCTGCCAAAAAGCTTTTGTTGAGCTTTTTTCGGCAAACTGTGTAATAGTATTGGTAGCGCTTCCTATTTCGCCAAGTGTAAGATTAAAAGTCTGTCTTACAGATTCTTCACCTTCTGGAATTGTTGTTTCAGGAACATTAAAAGAAATTGGAATCTGAAGTGTCCCAACATTAATAGCATTCCCCTGCTCATCTTCTGCAGATAATAACAAACCATCATTTCCAAACTGAACTATAAATGCATTTCCTTCGCTATTTTCCGCAATACCGATACTTGTCTGAGTATCTTCTTCTGCATTTCTGTCTATGGAAATCTGAGCTCTCCATCTGTTTGCTTCGCCAGTAACTTTTGTAAAATCAATGCTCATTATATGTTTATTTCCAAAACTGTCATAAATTGTTTTATCAATTGTCCAGGTATTCTGCATTGTTTCTGCAATACCTGCCCCTTGCGCAACTTCAGATAATCTTTTATCCAGGTTACATGCAAGCATAACTTCTGTTGTTGCAAAAGCTGGATCTTTACCGCCCACAGGTATTACGAGATCAGTTGGGTCCGAAGAAACATTCAATATCTCAACTCCATCTATTACCTGGTTCATCCACCCTTGTACTCTTAAACCATTTGAAGGATTTACAAGAGTTCCATTTTCATCAATACCAAATGCGCCTGCGCGTGTATAAAATTCCTGTTCACCTTTTCTTAAAACAAAGAAACCGCTTCCCTGTATGGCAACATCGGTTGCAACACCGGTACTTTGAAGCGCTCCCTGTGTATGAATGGTATCTATTGCTGCAACACTCATTCCAAGTCCAACCTGTTTAGGGTTTACACCGCCAAGTTCTTCTGTAGGCCTTGCTGCTCCCTGAAGTGTTTGTGCCAGCATATCCTGAAAATTGACTCTGTTCTTTTTGTAGCCAATTGTATTTACGTTTGCAATGTTATGTCCAACAACATCCATTCTTGTTTGATGATTCTGAAGTCCTGACACGCCTGCATATAATGATCTCATCATAAAATTTGCCTCCTACCTTCGATCTATTCCTGTCTTATTTTCTCTATTCTTGACATCTCGTAATATTTTCCATTGATAAGAAGCTGAGGATATTCATATCCAGATACTTCTTCAACCTTTCCTATAATTACCTGTTCGCCATCAGTAACTTGCACTGTTTTACCAATTAAATTGATTGCCTGATTAGATGCAATTATATTCTGCATTTTACCGAATTCCTTGCTCATGTTAGTCATCTGCTCAAGTGATGAAAACTGTGCCATCTGTGCAATAAATTCCCTGTCATCCATTGGTTTTGTAGGATCCTGATGCGTAAGCTGAGTAATCAATATTTTCAGAAAATCATCTTTATCAAGTTGATTTTTAGATGCCCTTTGCTGTGATGCGGCAAGTGTTTTATTAAAACTGTCAACCTGCATCTGGATTCTGCTTTTTTCAATATCAGTCATGGTACTGCTTATATCCACAAAAACCTCCGTTTTTAAATTACCATGTCAACCAGTCTATCTTCCGATAACATTGTTCTTACGATCGTTTGCTCAGTAACTTTTTCAATTTCTTTTAACGCAAGAACTTTGTCATTTTCTATAGATTGTTTTTTATTATTATTTTTCTCTCCCCCTACAGAAACATCAATTGTTGCAGAGGAATATCCGCTTTCTTTAAAATTTTTAATAAGATTTTCAATATTGTTTTCAAATATTTCTTTTATATTAGGATTATCGACTATTATTCTGCCTGCTATATGACTATCATTAAGCATAAGCTTAATCCTTACATATCCAAGGCTTTCGGGTTTCATTAAAAGTCTTATTTCCCCTTCATTATTTTCCTTTAAGATTATATTTGCATTTTTTACTATATTTGCATTTCCATTTTCTCTAAGATATTCAATAAACTGACTTTGGAACGAAGGAACTCCATTTTTGGATGATATGAGACTTGTGTCAAACTGCTGTTGTTTTCCAGATGATAACTGCATTTGTGAATCGGAAAGCAAATCTTTGACCTCAACATTATTCCTGCTTTCATTATTATTTGAGAAAGTAAATCTATTTCCCTGTGATATTTCAGAACCTTCTTTTGCAGATAATATTTTTAAAGATTCTTTTTCAGCAGAATTTTTGCGTAAATCAACTATTTTAAAAAATTCCCTTTTTTCTTTTTCTTTTTTTAATTCATTGTTTTCTTTTAGATTTATATTTTTGTCAGTACTGCTATTTTGATTAAAATAGTAATTTAATGAATTAAAAGTATTTTTTTCTGTGGGATTTTTTTCAAATAGTTGCAATAAAGTATTTTTTGAAAATGATAATTTTTCTTTTACTGTTTTTTCTTCTTTTAATTCCGCATCTTTTATTTCAATATTTTTTAAAGCATTAGAATTTAAAGCTGTTTGCAAAGGAAAAAGATGATTTAAATCCTGCTTGCTATCCTGAGTCTTTTCTCTTGCTGATATTTTTAGCTGAGTCTTTATTTCTTCTTTTTTAATATTTTTCTTTTCTATCATTTTGTCTGACAGAAAATTTTCAAATAATTTTTTAAATGAGAATGAATCATTAAGCGTTAAAGAATCAAGAGAGAGTGAGTTGGTCCTTTTTCCCGTATGAGCAGCTTTAGCATCTAAACTGTTGCTTGCTTTTTTATCAAGCTGCATAAAATATTCAGGAGTTTTTAATTCTTTTTTTACGCTAATCTCTACAGACAAATAGTGCTCCTTTGACCCCTTTAAGCGCCCAATTCATTAGGCTTAATCGTCATCTTGCGCTTTATAGATGCAGACCTTTCGGGGGGCATCAGCGATAACCAATAAGCAACCAGCGATGTTTCACCTGATTCCTGCGAAATACGCTCAGTGACTCTCAAAATATCTATGATATCCTGATCATCCATCTGAAGAAGGATATCTTTTGCCTTTACAGGAGGCATACCGGTAAGATATCTTGATGACTGCTCAAGGTTTGCTATTCTATTTTCGTACAATAATGTTCGCACGTTAAATGAATTTTCTCTTTCTGACAAAGCTTTTTCTTTTTCATCCAGAATTTCAATTCTTTGCTTCATTTCCATGTTGCGTTTATCGATTTCTTCATTTTTTTTGTTAAGTTCTTCCTCTTTTATGTCGAGAGCTTCTTTCATTTTGTGATATCTTTCCTGCTCAAGAAGAAAAACATTATCTTTATCTTCAATTTTCAGCCCTTTTTCCTTATTGATCAGTGAATAGAAAAACGCAATTTGTTCTCTTGCATTTACTATTCCTAAATAATCAAACCACACCAGACCACCAAAAAACAGAACTGTTACAAGTAATATTAAAACAAAAACCCTGAGTCCTGCGTTTGGATCTCTTCTTATTGCCATATTTAAACCTCCTGGATCATATCAAAATTACTGCTTACAATGTCATCAATCTCTTTTGCTTCTCTTAAAAGCTCTTTTCTTTTGTGCTCAGAAGCTTCTTTTTCTTTAAGCTTTTCCAATACTTTTTTATTTTTTAAAGCTTCCAGATATTCCAATCTTTTTTCTTCCTTTTCTTTATTTATCGGTATAAGTTTTTTTTTAAAATCAGATATTTTTCTTTCAATTGCAGAGATCCGTGATTGATCAAACATGATAGTATAAACATCAACGTCTGATCCGCTGAATCTCAAACCCATAATATCGTCTTTTCTCTTTTCAGAATCTTCAATGCTGTTTACTATTTGCATATATCTGCCTGTCACTTCGGCAAGTGCCAATAGTTTTTCTTTTTCTGCATATCCGCGTATTTCAAGAAGTTTTTCAAGGTCAAATACAAACTTTCTCATAAGTTTTCCCTTTTATAACTTTACTCCTGCTATTTTAGCTATACTTGAAAAACTTTCTTCAAGTGTTGATGTTTCACCTATTTTTTGAGCAAGGTATTTTTTTATCTCAGGTTGCTTTTTAACTGCTTCATCAATTTCAGGATTGGATCCTTTTACATATGCGCCTACATTTATAATATTTTCAGCATCAGAGTACACAGATATTTGATTTCTTATATACCCTCCTGATTCTTTGATTTCTTTGGGCAATATTTTATCTGAAATTCTTGAAATTGATTTTAAAACATCGATTGCAGGATAGTGGTTTGATTCAGCCATTTTTTTGCTTAAAATTATATGACCATCAAGAAAACCTTCTGCATTGTCAGAAACAGGTTCATCAAGGTCATCGCCTTCAACAAGAACTGTATAAAATCCTGTCAGTGTTCCATAAAGAGAATTGGCGCAACGTTCAAGAAGTTTTGGCATTTCTGTAAAAACAGATGGAGTAAAACCTCTTGTTGCAGGAGTTTCTTTAATCGCAAGACCTATTTCCCGCTGAGCTCTGGCAAATCTGGTAAGAGAATCAAAGAAAAACATTACATTTTTTCCTCTGTCTCTAAAATATTCAGCAATTGCAGTAGCAGTAAATGCTCCTTTTATTCTTGAGATAGGAGGAGTATTGGATGAAGAGACAACAATAATAGATTTTTTCATCCCTTCAGGACCAAGTTCATTCTCTATAAATTCATTTACTTCCCTGCCTCTCTCTCCTACAAGAGCTATTACATTTACATCTGCATTGCTGTTCCTTGCTATCATCCCTAAAAGTGTTGATTTTCCAACTCCTGCTGCTGAAAAAATTCCCATACGCTGACCTTTGCCAACAGCAAGAAGAGAATCTATTGCTCTTACACCAGTCTGAATTTGCTCATTTACTGGTTTTCTTTTTAATAAATCCGGAGGAGTGTTAATAACAGGAATTTTGGTGGCTTCTCTTATATTGCCTTTGTCATCAACAGGTCTGCCCATTCCATCCAGAACCCTGCCAAGCATTTTTGGTGAAACAGATATAGAAAGGCTTTTTCCGGTAGCAACTACTACATCGCCTATTTCGATCCCATCGAAAGAATCATAAGCCATAAGCTGTATTGCATCTTTTTTGAGCGCAACAACTTCTGCATATATCGGAGAAAGTGAGTTATTTAAAATTATATAGCAGAGTTCACCAAGAACAACTCTGGGACCAAGACTTTCAATAAGAAGCCCCTGTACCTTTGTTACTCTACCGGTAAATTTTATAGGATCTGTATCTTCGAGAACAGTTTTATATTTTTCGAAAATAGCGCTCATCCCCCCTCCCCTGGCTTTTAAGCACTTTGATCAGACAAAAACAAAATATTATATAAAATCTTCTGTAATATCTGTTTTTGATTTTATAGGAGTAAGATCAAGAATCTTGTCTTTGATTTCATTAAGCTGCGATGATATTCTTGCATCTATCTCTCCAAAATCTGTTTCAATTATTGCTCCGCCCTTATCAACTGTAGAATCTTCAAGAACTGTAATTGACCTTACATTATCAACCATTTTCATAAAATCTTTTATATGCTCAGTGGTAAGTTTTACATCATCGAGATTTACTCTTACAACTACTTCTCCTCTGGTTTTAAGCTTGCGCAGCGCCTGGATAACATTATTGATTACAACATTTTTCTGATTCTCAGAAATTACTTTTATTACTTTCTGTGAAATCAGGAGAACAACATTTATTAGCTGTGTTTCAGATTCTTCAATAATTGCAATTCTCTTTTCAATTGCTGTATTTAGAACCTGGTGTACTTTTTCAATAAGTCTTTCTACTTCTCCCTTGCCTGATTCAAAACCTTTTTCCAAACCATCTTTATAGCCTGTATCATGTGCATCTTTTTCTATAACTATGACCTTTTCCGAAGCCTCTTTTACCATCTGCTCATATTTTTCAGAAGCTGTTTTTTCAGTTTCAGCTGACTGATCTGTGGCTTCCTGGATTATTTTTTGTGATTCATTTTTCCCTTTTTTAACTTCTTCAAATGCATTTTGCTTTGCTTCCTCAACAATTCTGGAAGCCTCTTTTTTTGCATTCTCAATCATCTCAAGTTTTTCTTTTTCCCAAATTTCCTTAAAAGCCTCTGCTTCTCTTCGAAGATCATCGGCAGTAGGACCTGTATATTCTTCTACATCAGGGATCTCTTCTATCTCTTCAATTTCACTTTTTATTGGTTCAAGATAAACCGTATTACTGAGTTTTTTTACTTCTGAAGAATGAAAAACATTTCTTGCCAACTGAAACCTCCTGCAAATATTACAGTGATTAGCATAAAGTTAATCACTGTATAACTCCTTATTATACAACCATTTCATCTTCACCAGATCTTGCAACAACAATATCACCTTGTTCTTCAAGTTTTCTAATAACAGATACAATTTTCTGCTGAGCTTCTTCAACATCTTTAAGTCTGATGGGTCCCATAAACTCCATATCTTCCCTAAGAGTAGTAGCAGCTCTTTTAGACATATTTTTAAATATTTTATCCTGTACCTCATTATCGACAGCTTTAAGCGCTTTTCCAAGTTCTTGTTGATCAACCTCACGCAATACTTTCTGAATTGCCCTATCATCGAGAAGTACAATATCTTCGAATACAAACATTCTCTTCTTGATTTCTTCTGCAAGCTCAGGGTCTTCCTCTTCAAGAGATTCTATGATTGTCTTTTCTGTTGACCTGTCTACTCTATTGAGTATTTCAACAATGCTTTCAACACCTCCTGCAGATGTATAGTCTTCACTGGATAGTGTTGAAAGTTTTTTCTCAAGAACTCTCTCAACTTCCCTTAATGTCTCCGGAGAAGTCCTGTCCATAGTTGCTATACGCCTTGCAACATCTGATTGTGTTTCATGAGGTAGGCTTGAAAGGATGATCGAAGCTTTTTCCGGTTCAAGATACGCAAGAATAAGGGCAATTGTCTGCGGATGTTCCTGCTGTATAAAGTTCAAGAGGTGTGTAGGATCTGTTCTTCGTATAAAGTCAAAAGGCCTTATTTGAAGAGAACTTGTAAGCCTGTTTATAATATCTATTGCTTTCTGGCTTCCCAGAGATTTTTCAAGAAGCTCTCTTGCATAATCAATACCACCACTTGTTATAAAATCCTGGGCCATCATGAGTTCTTTGAATTCAACGAGAACCCTGTCTTTATCTTCAGCTTCTATAGTTTCAAGTCGCGCTATTTCGAATGTAAGAGCTTCAATTTCATCTTCCCTAAGGTGCTTAAATATTTCAGAAGATATTTCAGATCCTATTGTTACAAGAAAAATAGCTGCTTTCTGTCTTCCTGAAAGTTCTTTTCTAAGTCCGCCGCCCTTTTTTTGCTGCGGATGAGGCGCTGGACTTGGACTCGGGTTTGGATTTACTGCCGGTACTTTTCCCATACTATTCCTCCAACAACCATGTTCTTATTAACTGAGCTACATCTTCAGGATGTTCCCTGGCCATATTAACAGCCATCTCCTGCATTTCAAGTCTTGCTCTGTCTTCAACAGATATTTCAACACCAACAGCATCTTCTTCCGCACTCCTGAGCGCTGCTTCACGCATAGCCTGATGCTGTCTTGCAAGCTCTTCTTCTCTGAGTTTTCTTCTTCTTTCAATAGCTCTGAGTATGATCCTGAAAATAATGAAAAATGCTATAAGTGCAAGAAGTCCTATAATTGAATATGTAACTATTTGTCTGGCTCTCATTCTTGCCCTGAATTTTTCATCTTCTAGCTGGTGCTCTTTTGTTCTGTCAAACTGGAGCGACTGTACAGTAACTGAATCTCCCCTTATTCTGTTATAGCCAACAGCATGTTCCAGGAGAGTTTTTGCTTTTTGAATATCTGCATCACTAACAGGTGTATAGTTTCTTACAATACTGCCATCCCTGTTAAGTTTTACATTTCCAGTATCATCATATTCCCATTTCCATAATCCATCTATTGCAACCCCTACAGTTACCCTTTTTATGGACCAGGGCATTCTTTTTTCAGTAGATTGCATTACATTAATAGCTTCATTTTCCAATACATTGTTTCTTTTATATTCTCCTACCATCCCTTCAAGATCTTTATATGCCGGAGGAGTTTGTCCTTCTGCTCCCGGAGGGCCTTCTGGATTAAAACCTGTTCCCCTAAAGTGTTCATTTACATATTCTTTTGAGATTGTTATTGAGGGGACAACTTCTCTTGTAGAATATGGAACTGTAGGATCTTCAGGAGTCATTGTTACAGGGAAATGTTCTGTTGTACTAATCTCTTTTTCACTAAAATCAATATCAATATCAATATTTAGTATTTCAACCCGGTCATGTCCAAATATCTGTTTCAAAGAAAGTATAATCAGATTTTTATATTTTCCCTCTTGCTGGCTTTTTATTTTTAGTTCTTCTTTGGTTTTTTTAAGTCTGTCGAATTCAGCAAGCCCTGAAAAATCACTTAAATCGTTTCCTTCGTTATCCAATATTTTAATAGAGTCCTCTTCAAGACCACTTATGGCAAATTTAACAAGCTTTACAATACCTTCCATTTTTTTCTTGTTTTTTGTTATATCTGAGCCAGGTTTTGGAGTTATTACTATTGATGCGCTTACTTTTTTCTGGTCCTCTGTAAATATTTCTTTTTTAGGTAAATCAAGGATAACTTTTGCAGAATCAATATCATCCAGAGCCTCAAGGTGTGATCTCAGGCTTTGCGCAATTGCACGATGCAAATTAACATTTCTTTCAAAATCTGTAGTTGTCCATCTTTCCATTTTAAACACATCCCATGGAGATGCATTTTTTGGAATCAAATCTTCACGTGCAAGTATGGATACAACACGCTTTGCTGTTATTGCATTTGGTACATATATCATTCCATTGGAATTTATTTGATGAGATATGTTTTCTTCATCCATTCTTACTGATATTTTAAATAAGAGATTTTCATCTTTTATAGGTAAAGATAGTACACTTACCATGCCTGGTGAGCTGCTGTAAGCAGCAAGCATTATAAATGCTATAGAAACAACAACCATTACTGCGATAATAATAATTCTTTGGACCAAAGAAATTTTAGTCCAAACACCGAGTAACTTCTCTATTATTTTCTTAAATTGCTCTTTCATTTCCCCCTCCCAAGTAGAAAAGAACGGTTAGCAGATAACCAAATTATTGTATTATCTGAAACTTAAAATTTCCTTATAGGCCTGAATTGATTTGTCAACAACAGCTTTTGTTATTGCAAGTGCAGCATTTGATTTTGCAATTGCAATTGTTATATCATGCGCATCTATGCTATCAGGATCTGTAACCATTTTTACGCTTAAATCAGTTGTTTCCTGGTGTAATTTATTGACTCCATGTAATGCTTCAAACATTTTATCTGCAAAAGTAGGATTTTCTTTTTCAAGACGTCCTGTAGTATTGTTATAACGACCTGTAAAATGTCTTGGATCTGTTGTTTTTAGCACTATTCTATGACCTGAAACCTGATCTGATTTTAAAAAGTCCATTTATTCCCCCCCCTTATTTTCCTATTTCTAAAGCCTTAAGAAACATGCTTTTTGATCCATTGACCAGTGCAATGTTTGCTTCATACGATCTTGTGGCAGATATCATATCAACCATTTCATTAATAATATTTGTATTCGGATATTCAACATATCCTGTTCTTGGTCCTGTTTTTATGGCATCCGGATGAGTAGGATCATGTACAAGCCTTGATGGAGCCATATCTTTCTCAATTTTTACAACCCTGACCCCTTTTCCAGCTCCATTATCAAGAAAAGCAGGAAGAAAAGGGCTTCTCCAGTAAGGCTGCGATACTTTTGGTCTAAAAACGACCCTGCTTCTTCTAAAAGGGCCCCCTTCCGGAGTTCTGGTGGTGTTTGCATTAGCTAAATTATCTGAAATCACATCAAGTCTAAGGCGTTGTGCTGAAAGGCCTGATGCAGCAATATCAATATTTGTAAATATACCCATTTAAACCTCCTACCTTGCAACCATACTTATCTGGCTAAATTGGTGTGAAAGTACCTGTGTAAGAAGCTGATAATTCAACTGGTTCTTAAGCATATGTACAGATTCTTCTTCAATATCAACATTATTCCCATTTGCATCTGTCTGTGTAAGGTAATCTAAAACCCTTCTTGGGCCTACAGTTCTATAATCTATTGGCTTATAGGAAGGTATATGCTTCTCATTCGTCATTTTTACTTCAAGAGCAGGTTTTTTCTGCGATTGAAATGCTCTTTTGAGCTCTGATTCAAAATTTATAATGCTTTTTTTGAAATTCGGAGTATCTGCATTAGCCAAATTATCAGCTATTATATTTCTCCTTAGCATTGAGACATCCATGGATCTATGAAGAATATCAACTACTCTTCCATAACTATTATTTAAAAACATAACTTGCCCCTTTTAAAATAGACCTTACTCTAAATATCGGGTTATAATCCCTTCCCATTAGATTTTTCATAAAATGTACCTGCTTAAATCCTGATCTTCGATAATATTTCCAAGTTTTTCATTGATATATTCAGGTGTTATACTGATTGTCTGCCCTTTTAATTCACTTGCTTCGAAAGAAACATCTTCAAGCAGGAACTCCATTACTGTATGAAGCCTTCTTGCTCCTATATTTTCTGTTTTTGAGTTAACTTCCTGAGCAAGATAAGAAAGTCTTTTAACAGCATCATCTGTAAATTCAAGAGTTATCTCTTCTGTTTTTAAAAGTTCTTTATATTGTTTAATAAGAGCATTTTCAGGCTGAGTAAGGATTCTTTCAAAATCTTCTGCCCCAAGAGCCTCAAGTTCTACTCTTATTGGAAATCTTCCCTGAAGTTCAGGAATAAGATCAGAAGGTTTGCTCATATGAAAAGCTCCGGCTGCAATAAAAAGTATATGCGCTGTATCTATCATTCCATATTTTGTATTTACCTTACTCCCTTCAACTATAGGCAAAAGATCGCGCTGTACACCTTCACGGGATACATCTACGCCTCCGCTTCGGTTTTCTTTTCCTGCAACCTTGTCAATTTCATCGATAAATATTATCCCCATCTCCTGTACTCGCTCTTTTGCAATATCAGCAGCTTTATCTGTATCAATCAACTTGTCTATTTCTTCATTGAGAATCACTTCTCTTGCATTTTTTATAGTCATTTTTCTTTTTTTCTTTTTATTGTTGCCAAAAATACCAGCAATTCCTCCAAGATTCAAATCCATTTCTTCGAAATTTGATCCTGAAAATATTTCAAATGCAGGCATTGCTTTTTTTGACACATTGACATCAATTTCTTTATCTTCAAACATCCCTTTTTTAAGCATATCCCTGAATTTCTCGCGCGTTGATATTGTTCTTTCATCAATAACTTCCGGAAGAGGAATAGCTCCCTGATTTATTTGATCAGGTTGCGGTTGCTGCGGTTTGGTTTTTGCTCCTGGGAGAAGAAAATCAAGAATTATATCTTCTGTTCTCTCCTCTGCTTCTTTTATAACTTGTTCCCTCATCTCAGCTTTTACCATATTTATTGCAACATTCATAAGATCTCTTACCATTGATTCAACATCACGGCCTACATATCCTACTTCTGTATATTTTGTTGCTTCTACTTTTAAAAATGGAGCGCCGCATAACTTCGATAACCTTTTTGCTATTTCTGTTTTTCCAACTCCTGTAGGTCCTATCATAATAATATTTTTAGGAGCTACTTCTTCTCTCATTGCTTGATCAAGCTTTTGCCTTCTTACGCGATTACGAAGCGCAATAGCAACTGCTTTTTTTGCTTTTTTCTGACCAATTATATATTTATCAAGTTCAACAACAATTTGTTTTGGAGAAAGCTCTTCAAGTTCAAGCATTGATTTCCTCCAGTATAAAATTATCATTTGTATATATACAAACCTTGGCAGCAATTTTAAGTGATTTCAATGCTATCTCACCTGCAGTAAGGGCAGAACAATCAAGATAAGCAAGCGCAGCAGAATATGCATAATTAGCTCCGGAACCTATCCCTATTACCCCTTCTTCTGGTTCCACAACATCTCCGGTACCTGAAATAAGAAGTATTTTTTCTTTATCTGCTACCAATAACATGGCTTCGAGTCTTCTTAATATTCTGTCTGTTCTCCAATCTTTTGCGAGTTCTACAGCAGCTCGTGTAATATCCGCTTTATATTCTTTTACTTTTGCTTCGAATTTCTCAAAAAGCGTAAAAGCATCTGCAGTTGCTCCTGCAAATCCTACTATAATTTTTCCATCATATATTTTTCTTACTTTTTTAGCATTTCCTTTCATAACAGTATTTCCAAAAGTTACCTGCCCGTCAGCAGCCATTGCAACATTTCCATCTTTTTTTACAGCAAGAACTGTAGTGCTTCTTACTTTCATTAGTTTTTAATACTCCTTAACTTTTTTCTCTGATCTTCTTTCTTTTCATTGTTTAAACTGCCATGCGGATGCGCCATGCGATAAACCTGTTTAAGCCTTCCAATTCCTACATGTGTATACACCTGGGTAGTTGAAAGACTCTCATGACCAAGCATCTCCTGAACATACCTTATATCAGCCCCTTCTTCGATCAAGTGTGTTGCAAAAGAGTGCCTGTATACATGCGGAGAAACCCGCTTTTTAATATCAGCATTATCAGCCATCTTATTGATAAGATAAAATATTCCTCTTTCTGTTATTCTTTTTTTTGCTAAATTAACAAAAACAGGCAACCCTTTTTTAAGTCTATGGCAAGATAGATCTATAAAATAACCAAGAGCCTGAAAATACTCTTTTAGTGATTTCAAAGCTTTATCGCCCAAATATACTATCCGTTCTTTATTTCCTTTACCGCAAACCATAGCAGTCCCGTTATACATATCAAGCATATCTGTATCAAGAGTTACTGTTTCTGATATTCTGCAGCCTGTTGAATAGAGAAAATCAACAATTGCCTGATCTCTATATGGTATAAACTCCCTGCTGCTTTGCCCTGCTGCTTCTCTTATTTTTTCTATCTCTTCGTATTGAAAATATTCCGGAAGAGTGTTTTCCTGTCTTAAACTTTTTACTCTTTCAAAAGGGTTAAATAAAACTTTTTTTGTCTTAACAGCAAAATCATAAAATCCTCTTAAAGCAATAACTTTCCTGTTTATGGAAGAAGGATCTAATCCTGAATCCTTTAAGTGAACAACATAAGCTCTTCCTGTATTTTTATCAGGATTATAAATGTCTATATTTTGATCTTTAATATAATCTCCAAATTGAGATATATCTATTGAATAAGCTTTAATAGTTGCTGCTGAGAGATTTTGAATATCGCTTATATAAGATATAAATTCGTTAATCACTCTTCTTCACCTGTATTTTTAGAATTTTTACAACTATTGTTGGAGCAGGAATAATATGTGCCTCTCTCCTTCCCATACTTTTCAACCATAAAATATCCGCATTCAGAACATATTTTTGATGATGGTTTCAGATGGCTGATAAAATCGCATTCAGGATAGTTGGTGCAACCATAAAACTCTTTTCCCTTTCCTCCCTGTTTTTTTCTTGCAACAATTTTGCCGCCGCATCCATGCTTTGGACAATCTGCTAGAGGAATCGATTTAGTAGTTTTACACTCTGGAAATCCTGAGCATGCAAGAAAATAACCAAATCTGCCCAGTTTTTTCATCATTGTTTTGCCGCATTTTTCACATACATACTCTGTTTTTTCATCCATAACCCCTTTTATTGATTCAAGCGTTTCCATGACATGGTCAAGCTGTTTCTTAAACGGAGCATAGAATTCCCCAATCATCACATACCAGTTTTCTTTACTCTCTTCAACTTCATCAAGTTTTCTTTCCATTTCAGCAGTAAAGTTTACATCAAATATATTATTGAAAGAGTTAATAAGTATTTCATTTATGATTTTTCCAAGCAGATTTGGGATAAGCTGCCTGTTTTTTCTTGCAACATAGTGTCTGTCTATAAGAAGAGAAATAATAGGAGCATAAGTAGAGGGTCTTCCTATCCCTTTTTCTTCCAGAGCTTTTACAATGCTTGCATCTGTATACCTTGGAGGCCCCTGGGTAAAGTGCTGCTCTGGTTTGAATTCAATAAGCTCTAAAATATCTCCGGTTTTCAGAGAAGGTATTTTTTCTGTCTTTTCTTTTATTGCAAGTACTTTTAAAACTTTTTGATACCCTTTCTCTTTAACTTTTGTCATATTTGTCCTAAAAAGGGCTTCTCCGCACTCTATATCAACTGTTGTAGTTTCAGTAACTGCATTTTTCATTTGGGAAGAGACAAATCTCTCCCATATTATTGAGTAAAGCTTAAGCTGATCTTTTGTAAGATACTCTTTTACATAATCTGGCGTATAGTGTGAATATGTTGGTCTTATTGCTTCATGCGCATCCTGAGCCTGCTTTGAAGGTGAATAATCAATTGGATTTTCCGGCAGTTCATTGGGATAGTTCTCCTGAATAAATTTCCTTACATCTTCAATAGCCTGTTTGGATATTCTTGTTGAGTCAGTTCTCATGTATGTAATAAGACCAACTCTTCCAGATCCAATATTAATACCTTCATAAAGTTGCTGCGCTATCTGCATGGTTTTTCTTGATGTATACCCAAGCCTGTTTGCAGCATCCTGCTGGAGCTTTGATGTAGTATATGGAGGTCTTGGCTGGCTTCTCTTTTCACTCTTTTTAATTTCTTTAACTATAAAATTCTTTCCAGCAAGTTCATTTATTAATAGATCTACAGATTTTTTATCAGAAAAGTTTGGTTTTTCATTTTTATTGAGAAAAAGCTGAACAGAAAAATTATGTTTTCCTTTTTTTAAATCTGCACTTAGAGACCAGTACTCTTCAGAAACAAAATCCTCAACCTCTTTTTCCCGTTCGCATACAAGTCTTAATGCTACAGACTGTACTCTTCCGGCTGATAGTCCATTTTTAACTTTTTTCCACAGAAGTGGTGAAATATTATAGCCCACAATGCGGTCAAGCACTCTTCTTGCTTTTTGGGCATTGACCTTACCTATATCAATTTCCAAAGGAGAGCCTATAGCTTCTTTTATGGCAGCAGGGGTAATCTCATTAAAAATAATTCTTTCGATTTTTGAACTAATATTTTTCTTTTCAAGAAATACTTTAAGATGATAAGATATTGCCTCCCCTTCCCTGTCATTATCAGAGGCAAGAAGAATATTGCCTGCCTTTGCAGCTTTACTTGTAAGCTCTTTTAATATTTTTGCCTTTCCACGAACTGTAATATATTCAGGTTCAAAATTATTATCTACATCTATTGCAACCCTTGATTTTGGAAGATCAATCAAATGTCCTATAGAAGCTGCAACAGAATAGCCACTACCAAGATAACGTTCAATAGTTTTGGCTTTTGCAGGAGATTCAACAATGAGTAAAGTATTTTGTTTTTTATTTTTCTCTGCAACACTTTTAGGCATATTTGGCTCTCCTGTATGAAACACCCTTATAGTTAACTACATAACCATTTATTTCATCTTCAATATTTTTTACATTATTGTAAAAAGATTTATTATCTATATAGCTATCTGAAAAATCAAAACCATAATACTTCCCTATCTCGCAAGGATTTGAAAATAACATAGCGCCTTCAGAAACAAGAGCCATTCCTCCATCTCCAAAAGGAGAGGAAAGACCTGCTTCATGTACAAAAACATCCCTTCCGTGATCAAGCGCATAATCAGCAGTAATCAAAGCTCCAGATTTTTTTGGAGCCTGAATAATTATTGATGCTGATGAAAGCCCGCTTATAATCCTGTTTCTCTCTGGAAAGTGGTATTTAAGCGGATTGATCCCAGGCTGATACTCGCTTATAAGGATCCCTCCGGACTCAATTATTTCAAATGCTGTTTTCCTGTTTGATACAGGATAAATTTTATCAAGGCCACATCCCATAACAGCAACTGTAGCACCGCCAGCGCTAATGCTTCCTTTATGCGCTTCATTATCGATTCCAATTGCAAGCCCGGATATTACTGCAATGTTATTAAGAGAAAGATAAAATGCTGTTTCAAATGCAGCTCTTAATGCTTTTCCTGTTGCAGATCTTGTACCCACTACAGAAATCGAAGGTAAAGCAAGTTTTTCTGCACACCCTTTTAAATATAAAACAACAGGCGGATCATATATCTCTTTTAAAAGAGAAGGATAAGTGCTATCAAGAAAGGTAATAATCTCAATATTTTTACTATAACAATTTTCAGCTATAGAAAAAGTCTGTGAAATATTATCATCTATTGTTTTTTTATCCATAGCAAAAAAATATTTTACAATTGAAGCAATATCTCCTGGAGAATCTATATCCATTGATTTTAAATCAACACTCTCCGAGATCAGTTTAAGAATTTTAATTTTTTGACTCTTTCCTATCGCTTTTAAATTTGAGATAAAAAGAGATAATAATTTAATTCCTTCCATTCTATTAATTCCGTCCATATCCACTATTCAGAAGTTGTCTTTTGTTTTCTTCTGCCTGTTTTTTATAAACACTACTCATTGAAGTTTTAATAATATTGTCATATTGAGCAATAGCTTTATCCATAAGCCCTAATCTTATGTATGCATTTGCAAGAAGAAACATTGATTCAGCATCTCTTTTTTGTGTCTGAAGAAGACGTTCAAGATAAAAAGCAGCTTTATCAGGTTGATCAAATTCAAAAACATATAACACAGAAACTGCATAGAGAGCTTTTGCAAAATTATTATTATACTCAATTGCTTTTAAATAATATTTTTCTGCTAATAGCAAGTTAGTTAATTGAAATGTTTCATCTACAAGTGATTTTGCATACCTTGCGTAGCATAATCCTGCATAATAATATAATACAGGATTTTCAGTATCGATCTTTATAGCTTCTTCAAATTCCTGTGCTCCAAGAAGAAACATTTTGTTATCAAGATAAAGCTTACCAAGCATTCTATGGTATCCGGCAAGATTTCTTGCTGTTGAGATTTTTTGTTCAAGTATATTTTTATTTTCTCTTATAGACTCTTTTAACTCCCTTTCCCTTTTTTTCATCTGCTCAGATGTAAGGTGACCTTCATCCATTTCATTTATATTGGCAAAGAAAACTTTTTCGGATTTATTACAGCTAAATAAACATAGAGCTATAAATAGAAATATAAATTTTTTCATAATTTTCCCCCTGTTTTTTTCCCTTCAGGATGGTATTGTTTATGGCACTCTTTAAGATCATTTCTTGCAAGATGAGTATATATTTGAGTTGTCGAGATATCTGTATGGCCAAGCATCTCCTGTACAGAGCGCAGATCTGCTCCTCCTGTAATAAGATGTGTTGCAAAAGAGTGTCTTAAAGTGTGAACCCGACTTTCTATTCCGCATGCCATAGCAATCTCTTTAAATCTTTTCCATACCCCTTTTCTGCTTATAGGTTCCCCTTTGATATTTAAAAAAATAAAATCAGTTCTTTTATTTTTAATCATCAAAGGTCTTGCTTCTTTGATATATTTTTTAAGCCAATATTCTGCAGCATCCCCTTCAGGAACTATTCTGTGCTTGTTTCCTTTTCCAACAACTTTAATAACACCATCATTGCTAAATATATTACTGCACTTTAGAGAACACGCTTCAGATATTCTTAGGCCACAGGAATAAATCAGCTCAAAAAGAGCTCTATCCCTGAGCCCGGAGTGCGTTGAAACATCAATACTGTCAAGTAATGTATCAATATCTTCTACAGAAAGAAAATCAGGAAGTTTTTTGCCTCTGCGTGACATTTTTATAAACCTGGAAGGATTATCGCTCCGCACATCCTCAAGCAATAAAAATTTAAAAAAAGATCTTATTCCAGAGGCAACTTTATTAATGGTAGTTGCCTTTAGGCTACTAATAATATTATTTCCTGTTTTACAGTTTTCGCTATCAGAGAGTTTCATTATCCTGTTTTTTCTCTTGATAATATAATTTTCTATATCTGATACTTCTGCAGAAATATATGTTTTATTATTTTTTTCCAGATATTCAGTAAATAGATCAGCCTCATCAATATAAAATTTTACTGTTGTGAGAGATAGATTTAATTCTGCTTTGAGATATTGTTCATATTTTTTTAATACGGTTTTATCTATTACTGCTGGAATCAATTATTTTTCTCCTTACCTTTTATATTTGCTTTTCCTCATATACTGCCAAAAGTCACATCTGGAGTAAACTTGCTGGAATCACGAAAAAATGCAGGAATATCAAGATCAGATGAACTGGAATTTCTCCCGCTTAAATAATTATCATCCCTTCTTGTTAGTAAACCTTTTTTTATTATGTTCCATTCAGTATTAGAAATAAATTCTTTTTTATTATTTGATTGAACAGGAACTTCTTCATGGATCTTTTTCTCCTGCGTAGTGAAGCCTGTTGCAATTACAGTAACTTTTATTTCATCTTTTAGAGCATCATCATTGCTTGTGCCTGTAATTGTAAGAACATCTCTGTCTGCTGTTGAAGTTATTATCTTAAGTATTTCATCGAATTCAGAAATCGAGAAATCAGGCCCGCCTGTAATATTTAAAAGGATACCTTTTGCCCCTTCAAAATTTTCTTCCTGGAGCAAAGGATTGCTGATAGCACTTGTAGCAGCCTGTATTGCCCTGTTTTCACCATGTCCTACACCAATGCCCATCATTGCATCGCCCTGACCACTCATAATTGTTTTTACATCTGCGAAGTCAATATTTATATCGCCTTCTTTTGTAATAAGGTCGGAAATTCCCTGGACACCCTGTCTTAAAACATCATCTGCATAAAGAAGTGCTTCTTTAAATGGAGTGTTCCTGTTAATAATTTTCATAAGATTTTCATTTGGAATAGTTATTAAAGTATCAACAGATTCTTTTAGCTTTTTAATACCTTCGTCAGCAAGTCTTTTCTTTTTCTCTCCTTCAAGAGCAAAAGGTTTGGTAACTACTGCAACTGTTAAAATAGAAAGTTCTTTTGCAACTGAAGCAATTATCGGAGCTGCTCCAGTTCCTGTACCGCCGCCCATACCCGCTGTGATAAAAATCATATCAGCGCCTTTGAGAACATTCTTTATTGTTTCTTTATCCTCAATAGCAGCTTTTTCTCCAACGTCAGGGATCCCGCCAGCACCAAGGCCATTTGTAAGCTTGGTACCAATAGCTATTTTGGTTTTTGCTTTGCTTTTATTAAGATCCTGGACATCTGTATTGACAGCGACAAACTCAACATTGCTTAAGCCGCTCTCAATCATTCTGTTTACAGCATTATTGCCGCCACCACCTACTCCCACAACTCTAATTACTGTAGGATTAGTATAACTTCTTTCATCTACAACTGTAATCTGCATTTCCCCCTCCCAAGTGAAATACTATTTTTTATATCAAGTCCTGCTATGCAAAGCCAGCTCCCAGAGTGCAACCGGGCAAGTGACTTTACAGCTGGATTGTATTTCTATTTTCCAGCCTAAAGACTGCTAATTAAAAAAACTCTTTTAACCAGTTTTTAATTCTCTCCTTAAAACTTGTTTCATTTGATAGTGTTGCTTTTTTATCAAACTTTTCTCTCATCTCATCTGTAAACATTACAAGTCCAACTGCTGTTGAATACATTGGATTTTTATATTCTTCGACAAGACCACCGCAGCCTGTTGGATATCCTATTCTTACAGGGAGATTAAATATTTCACCTGCAAGCTGTGTAACTCCGGGCATGAGAGCGCCCCCTCCTGTAAGAACAATTCCGCTATTCAGGAATTTTAAATAATTTTTTCTTTCAAGCTTATTCTTTACCATCATAAATATCTCAGCCACTCTTGGCTGGATGATTTCGCATATTTTTTTTCTTTGCATTGGCGCAGCAGGCCATCCGCCTACACCAGGAATAATAAGATCTTCTTCTTCATCAATTAGAGATGCATAACAGCATCCTGATTCTACTTTTATTTTTTCAGCCACATCAAAAGGTATTTTTAAAACAATGGAAAGATCTTTTGTTATCTGGGTTCCTCCAATTGGAACAACATCTGTATGATATGGGGCTCCTTCATAGTTGACTATGACATCTGTTGTGCCGCCGCCAATATCTATCATCAAAACTCCCATTTCTTTTTCTTCAGACCGCAATACAGCTTTTGAAGAAGCAAGCGATTGCAGAACAACATTATCAACCCTGAACCCTGCCCGGTTTACACATTTTATTAAATTTTGTGCAGAAGTAACTGAGCCTGTTATTATATGAACTTCTGATTCAAGTCTTATTCCAATCATTCCAAGAGGATCTCTTATTCCACCCTGATCATCAACTATGAATTCCTGTGGAATAACATGAAGCACCTCCCTGTCCATTGGTATAACAATAGCTTTAGCTGCATCAATAACACGTGAAATGTCTTCCGGAGCTATTTCACGCCCTTTACCGGCAACAGCAACAACCCCGCGGGAGTTGATCCCTTCGATATGACCGCCTGCAATTCCGGTAATTACAGAAAAAACTTCCCTGCCCGACATCATCTCGGCAGCTTCAATAGCTTCTGTAACAGCTTTCATCGTAGCTTCGATATTAATCACCACTCCTTGCCTTAGTCCTGTTGAAGGAGCTTTGCCAATTCCTGTGATTTCGAGTTTATCATTCTCATCATACTCGCCAATTACGGCGCATATTTTTGTTGTTCCAATATCAAGTCCAACCAATATATTATCAGCAGGCAATCTGTCACCCCTCCTTAACTTTAAAAACTACCTGTCCTGAACGAAAATCAAGCTCATTCATTTCCGACTCAAGTCCATTTTTTTCTATTATATCAAGCACAACAAATATCTGTTTTATGAGATTATCATTAATGGTATTCTCTGTTCTTACTCTTACCCTGGTATTCAAAGGATATAATAGCACCTCATAACTTGAATTATTTTTATTAACGAATTTTAATTCTGAAATTTGTTCAAAAAGAGCTGGTGTACTTTCTTTTAGTTTTTTCAGCTCTGAAAGATAAATGATAAGTTCTTCGGGTAACTTTAATCCAAGTCTTATCTCTGTAAATTTCAAACCAGATATTACAGGTATTCTATAATCTGAAACAGATTTCCCTATTTCAAAAATCACCCCTTCTTCATCAAAAACAACAGGAATTGTTTTGCCTCCTGAGTTTACAAGAGCCATACCCAATGGAACTCTTTCTGTAACTTTTATATAAAGCGAAGCAGGAAATATTTTTTTTACTTCTGCTGTTTTTATTACCGAATACTGAAGAAGTTTATTTTTTACCTGTGCTGTATTTATTGAAAAATAAAAGAGGTTTCCTTCAAGCTCAGCCAGCTTAAGAATATCATTATTACCAAGAGGAAAGCTGTTCGAGCAATGTATTTCAATTTTTTTAATAGCAAGCTCTGGTGCAATAAAGAGCTGAAAAACTATTTGCAATATGAGAAGTGTAACAAAAAACAAAGCGAGAGTTAAAGTAATAACTTTTCTTTTTGGAGCAAAGTTTTTTTCTTTTTTAGCATCCGTAATATATACTTCTCCTGCTCTGATAGCTGTACTATTCATGCTTCTACCTTTTCTGTTTTAAAATATCTTGAAAGATTAAGTAATATACCGCACATGAGTAAGGTAACAAAAACAGAAGACCCCCCATGAGAAAAAAATGGAAGCGGTATTCCAGTCGATGGTACTGCTCCTGAAACAACTGCCATATTCATAATTGACTGATAAAAAATAGAAGTTGTTATTCCAAATGCTGCATAAAAACTAAACCTGTCTGTGCAGCGTAATGTTATGAGATATCCTCTAACTGCAAAAAGAACAAACAGAGTAATGATCAAAAAAATACCTATAAAACCAACCTCTTCTCCTACTGACGCAAAAATAAAATCAGAATGAGCTTCCGGAAGAGTTCCTAATTTTTTGGTTCCACTCCCTATTCCCTTGCCCCAGAATCCTCCACTTACTAAAGCATCTTTTGCTTTTATTATTTGATATCCTACTCCTGCAGGATCGCTTTCCGGATTTAAAAAAGCAATTATTCTTTTTACCCGATGCTCTCTGCTAAATAAAATAATCAGCAGGAATGGGGTAGCTGCAATAATGCCTGATAAAAAATATCTGTACTTTACTCCTGCAACAAAAAATAGTGCAGCGCTTATAAAAATCAAGAATATTGCTGTTGAAAAATCATTTTGAACAAAAGTCAAAAAAGAAAAAAGAACTACTACCATTACAGGATGAGATAATGTATATAAATTATTAAGTTTATCTTCTTTTCTGCTTAAGATATCAGCCAGATATAAAATAAGAGCAAGTTTTACTATTTCAGAAGGCTGAAAACTCCTGCTGCCTACTATTATCCATCTTTTTGCCCCCTGAATATCTTTTCCAATCAAAAGTACAAAAAGAGAAAGCATAAAAGAGATTATAACTAAAATGAAAACATATTTTTTTATTATTTCAATGGGGATATTTATAATAACCAGAGCGCCCAAAATTCCCATAATAACAATGAATATCTGTCTTAAAAAGAAATATTCAGGAGATTTATTGAGTCTTAAAGCATTAGGATATGAAGATGAAAAAAGAAAAGCGAGTCCTATCCCTAATAAGAGTATAATTATTAATACGAGAAGGAAATCACAGGAACGTCTGTTTTCTTTTTCAACAATAAAGCTACCTGACATCTTACATCCTATTGAATTTTTAATGTAGACAAACTCAAAATAACAAAGAGCCCGCCTAGTATCCAAAACCTGACAACAACTTTATTCTCACTCCATCCACTTAATTCATAATGATGATGAAGCGGAGCCATTTTAAAAACCCGTTTCTTTCTGGTTTTGAAAGAAATTACCTGAATAATAACCGAAAGAGCTTCAAGTACAAAAACACCTCCAACTATCACTAAAAGAATTTCTTTTTTTATAAGAAGCGCTATTACGCCTATAATGCCACCAAGTGAAAGACTTCCAGTATCGCCCATCATAACTTCTGCAGGATGGCTATTAAACCAGAGAAACCCAACCGAAGCGCCTATCAATGCAAATATGAGTACTGTAAGCTCCCCGCTACCTGCTATATAAGGAATTTGAAGATATTGGGCATAGTCAATTCTTCCTGAAAGATATGTTAATATACCAAATGCTATACCTGCCAGAATAACAAGGCCTATTGCAAGACCATCAAGTCCATCCGTAAGATTTACAGCATTTGTCGTTCCTACAAGAATAAGCACCCCAAAAGGGATGTAGAAATACGACAGATCAAGAACAGGAAATTTAAAGAAAGGTATATATAGGAGAGTTGTCTCGCTGCCCCGATTCGCATAGATAAAACAAACAATTATTAAAGAGAGTAAAATTTGTGCAATGAATTTAAAACTTGCTCTAAGTCCTGTAGCATTTCTTTTATATATTTTAAGATAATCGTCTATAAATCCTATTGCACCAAAACCCAGAATAGATGCAATACAAACCCATGTATAAATATTTTTAAGATCCTGCCAAAGCAGTACTGAAATTACAATAGAGAGAATAATTAGAATTCCTCCCATTGTAGGTGTTCCTGATTTAGATTTATGGATATCTGAGATTTCGCCTCTTATTTCCTGACCAAGTTTTTGTTTTCTTAGCCACTCAATCATAGCCTGACCCAGAAAAAGCGATAAAAAGAGTGTTGTAACAGCTGCGTATGCTGCCCTGAAGGAGATATATTGGAATATGTTAAAAAAAGAGATTTTCCCTACAAGAGGTAGAAATATTTCTTTCAGCAATTTACAACCATCCTGTTATTCTTTTTAATAATCTCCAAAAATCTTTCGAGAGCCATACCTCTCGAACCCTTGAGCACAATAAGATCGCCTTCCTTCATGTATGCTAAAAGCGCATCTTTCATCTCTTCAAAATCAGATGACCAGAAAATATATTTCTCTGTTTTTTCCATATTTTTAAAACTTTTCTTAAACTCATTTCCATAAAAGAAAATAGCTCCATCAAAATTTTTAATTGAATAATTTATAATGGAATCATGAATATCATCTGATTTATCCCCCATTTCAAGAATGGATCCCAGCAATATAATTTTTCTCCCTTTCCAGGAAAGCTTGCCTGAAAAATCTACTATTGCTTTTACAGATTCTTTATTTGAGTTATAAGCATCAAATATAATTGTTATATTTCCTGAATAAATTTCTCCGCGTCCAAAAAATGATGCAGCCTGTTCAATACCTTTTCTGATTTTTAAATCAGCAATATTAAGAATTTTTGCCATTTTTATTGCAGCTGCAGCATTTAATAGATTATGTCTACCAATCAAAGAAAAAATTATTTTTTCTTTTTCAAGAAAAATAAAATTACCGTCAAGACCATTATCTTCATATGAAAGATAATCTTTTTGAGTATCAAATCCAAAATAATCTATTTTACTGTTATATTTATCTTTAATAATTTTTGCAAAATCATCTTTTTCATACACAATTCCTTTTTTAAAATTATTATGCGTATGAAATATTTTCATTTTTTCTTCTGCTATTTTTTCTTTTGACCCAAGAAGCCCTATATGAGCAGTTCCGATATTTGTAAGTATTGCATAATCAGGTCTTAATATATCAACAAGAACATCCATTTCTCCTGGATGATTGATCCCCAGCTCGAAAACTCCATACTTATGGTTATCCCTTATATTAAATATTGCAAGCGGAAGCCCTGTTTCGGAATTTAGATTACCTTCATTCATTACAGTTGGAGCATCTTTTTCAAGAATTGCAGCAACAAGCTCTTTTGTTGTTGTTTTTCCGCTGCTTCCGGTTATACCTATAATAGATATATTTTTAAATTTACTTCTGTAATTCTTTGCTAAAGTCTGAAGAGCTTTAAGAGTATCTTCTACAATAATAATAGAAAAACCCGGATCATTTGAAAAATCAGATAGTACACTATGATTTTTTTCTATAACACAGCAAACAGCGCCACTTAAAACTGCATTTTTAATAAAACTATGACCATCTGCTTTTTCCCCTTTTAGAGCAAAAAAGAGCGCACCTTTACTGATTTTTCGAGAATCTATAGATACCGAGGATATATTTTTATCAATTCCTTCTAACAACAGAGTCCCAGCCATCATTGAAGCGGCTTCTTTAATTGTTATAAAATTATATCCATTACTCTGCATCAATTCCCTTCTTCCATAGAAAATTTTATAATTACTGCCTGGCCTGGTTTTTGTATGCTTAAATCTGAATTTTCTTCAACTATTTTTTTTACTCTTCCAGGAGAACTATAGACAGATATCGCTGCAAGCATCTTTTTATTTTCTTCAAACCATTCTTTTTGTTCATATTCATGATTTCTGATTTCAGCGTTTATTCTTTCATATTTAAATCCCTGCCATGAATTTAAAAATATTAAAACAGGCAAGGTTATAACTAATATTGCAATTAAAATCTTTTTACTATTACTCATAATTCATTGACCTTTTGTATTACACGCAACTTGGAACTTCTTGAAGCATGGTTTTCCTCTATTTCTCCATCTTCAGGAGTAACAGGTTTTCGTGTGAGAATTTCCGCAACTTTAACGCCTCTACAATTACATATCGGCGTTTCAGGAGGGCATATACACTCTCTTGCTAACTCTTTGAAATAATGTTTTACAATCCTGTCTTCCAGAGAATGAAATGTTATTACTCCAATTTTTCCACCTATTTTTAACACTGAAACCGCTGCTTTAAGAGCCTCTTTTAGCCTTGCAAGTTCGCCATTTACAGCTATACGCAGTGCCTGGAATGTCCTTGTTGCAGGGTGAATTCTGCCATGTCTATATGAAACAGGCACAGCATTCCATATGATTTCAGCAAGTTCATCACTTTTTTCTATTTGGTTATTTTTTCTCTCTTTTACAATTGCTTCAGCAATAGATCTGGAATATCTTTCTTCACCATATTCAAAAATAATTTTTGTAAGTTCTCTTTGGGGATAGCTATTTACAATATCCGCAGCTGAAATTTCAAGATCATTTTCAAGCCTCATATCAAGCTTTTCACTGTTTCTAAATGAGAAACCTTTTTCAGCTTTTTCATAATGAAATGAAGATATACCAAGGTCAAAAAGGATTCTGTCCGGTTTTTCAAGATTTAGCGGATAATTTTTAAAAAATATATTAAACCACTCATTATAAAAAATTACCTGATCTTCATAATGCTCAAGCCTTTTCTTTGCAATATCCAGTATATTGATGTCAGCATCAAGGCAAATAATGTTAAGATCAGGATAATTCTTTAAAAACCATTCGGAATGCCCCCCCTCCCCTGTGGTGGCATCCACAATTAATTGACCAGGTTTATCAGGTTTTAAAAATGAGATAACTTCATTTTTCATGACAGAGTAGTGAGTTATTTCCATCAATTCATTAAACTGAGACAATTTTTCCAAGCTCCTCTGCAGCATTTTGAAAGTCTGCCTCATTTTCCTCCCAGTATTTCTGATAAACTTCCTGGTCCCACACCTCAATATGATTGTTGATTCCCAGAATTACACATTCTTTTTTAAATTCAGCAAAAGCTCTAAGTGCGGGTGCGATGATTATTCTTCCAGCTTTGTCTATTTCTGTTTCATGAGCAGGGGCAATAATCCTGCGCTGGATCATTCTTGCTTTTGACTGAAGAATCGAAGTAGCGGACATGATCTGCTGAGATACCCTTTTCCATTCCTCTACAGGAAATAGCCATAAACATTTATCAACACCTCTTGTTAATACAATGGTATCGCCACCTATAGCAGCTCTTAGCTTTACAGGTATCATTATGCGCCCTTTTTCATCGATATTATTGACAAATTCTCCGCTTAACACCACTTTCACCTATTTTTTTCCACTTTTTACCACATTCTTATAATATAGTAATAAATTCAGATGTCAACTTTGTTTTTTTATCATAATAAAAAAAGAGTGATTTATAGAGTATAAATACTTAACAAATTTTAAGTATGGAGTAGAAAACAGTTTATTTCTACTATAATTTGATATGAAATATGATACTAAGGAAATAATTTATCCTGAGGGAGACAGACAGGAAATATCTCATACCCTATATATCAATCAAATTGTTGATATAAATGGCTATCCTCTTAGCTTACCTGTAAAAACTTCAAAAATGATAGCATATAAGGTATATAGAAAAAGTACGCAGGAAACCAGAAATGAGGTTATTACAACCTTTTTTCTTCAACAACTGACTGTTTGGGAGCTAGAGGGGCTTTTATAGAGATATTTTCGAAATATCCAGTTACTTGTATGGACATATATATTGACGCAAGTCATTGCAGTTTAGTGTGGGGATGGCAATATTATTTCTAATTTAAAAAAATTCTGTAATCTATATCTGGAAAAAGATTGTTCTTTTTTTCAATACTGGTAAGCCATTCAGTATCTACTGTATTTCTGCACAGATTATCATAAATCATAAGAAAATTATGGATATGCTCTTTGATCCGTTTCTCTGCATAAGGCTTTGCAATCCCTGTTTTTATAATAAATGGCCAATCAGAACTTTGTGAAAGGAGGATTTCTCTTGCTGCCTGGTTAAGCACTCTCTCTTTTAATCCAGTTTCATTAGGAAATCTTTTTACAAGCTCAGTCATTTTTTCGACAATTGTGTGAACATGTTTATAGACCCAATGGTTACTGCCGCTGCACCATATATTTGCATACCCATTATTCCCCCAGCTCGCAAATGAAAGCTTATGCTTAGGGCTTGCAGGATACTTCTCCAGATAATTATCAGCAAATATAGTTGAAATTTCCTCTTTTTTTTCAGCAGCAAGTCTAAAGACTTTTTCAAGCCAGGAAATTCCCTCATACCACCAGTGCCCAAAAATCTGAGCATCGCAAAAACAACCTATTACAGGCGGCCTATCCATATATCTTGAAAGTTTTTTTATATTTTTAATCTGATTATAAATAAAATTTTCAGCATGCTCACTTATTTTTACTTCAGCTACAGAAGGGTCATATACCTTTTTTTCTTCTTTAGGCTTACCTGTATTTGCATAATATTTGAATCCAGTGCTTATTCTCCTGCCATCTTTATAAATAAAATTTCCAAGATATTTTTCAGTCATCTCAAATCCAATATCCCTGTAGAATTCCCTATAAGCATAATTACCAGGATATCCTTCATCATATGACCATAATGCATTTGAAGACTTAATATCTCTGCAAAATGCATTTATACCTGGCTCCGGAGAAACAGGAGCGTAAATGCCATATTTTGGCAGTTCATCAGATAGCAAAAATGAATGCGCTGCCGAGAAAAAGTATTTTATATTATTTGATTTTAGTATTTTTTCTACTCCAGGTGCATATCCAAGCTCAGGAAGAAAAAAGCCATTTGGTTCTTTACCAAAAATTCTGCTATGTGAGATTACAGCTGTTTGAATCTGCGCTTCAAGCACATTATGATAATCCATATAAAATGGCAAAAATGCATGTGTTGCAGAAGAAGTAATTATTTTTATCTTCCCTTTTTTTTCAAGTTCTTTAAATCCTTTAAGGATATTGCATTTATAACTCTCAACAAAATTATGATAATTTAACTGATTTGCAGAATGATACATTTTTGCAAGTTTGTTAAAAACAGGATCGAACATAGTTCTTTTAATTTCTTTTTCCCCCAGATCGATCCTGTCCTGAAGATACTCAACATATCTTTCCTGGAGAAGCTCATCCGAAAGCATTGCAGCAAGCGTAGGTGAAATAGAGATTGTAACGCAAAATGGGACATTATCACTATCAAGAGAATTGAAAGCTCTTAACATTGGCAGATATGTTTCTGAAATTGCTTCATAAAGCCATGCTTCTTGAATAAATTTTTCATAATTTGGATGTCTTACAAAGGGGAGATGCGCATTTAAAGCAAACATTAAATATCCGCCCTGCATTGTTAAGCCCCTCCGGATTTTTTTTCAAAATCATTATCATTAAAATATTTATCATCTGTAAAAGAGATGATTCTTTGCGGTATTAAATCTGTGTCCTGAGACATATTTTCATCAAAGCTATCAAATCCTGCCAATAAAATTATATCTTCATTTATAAGAGCATAATCTGTATTTACATCTTCAATAGTTTTTGAAGGACTTGTTATTACATTTGAAGTACATAATATTTTCTCTTCCCCATACATAAAAAGAATTATTTTAATATAGTAACTGGCATTTTTGTGGGGCAGGTTTATATACCAGTTATCATCTTTTATTTTTATTGGAATATCAAAAAAAATTGAAGAATTTTTATCTTCTTTTTCATTGAGTTCTTCATAAACTCTTAAAAATAGTTTTTCCTGCTTTGATGTGTTTGCGTAGATCATGCGGTCTTTTTCAGAAAAGTCCCAATAAGCATAGGCAAGAAGGGGCTCTACCTGCATTAAATGAACTTTGGATTCATTATATGTTTCAGGTATAGGATAATCTGCTATATCCTGGGATACGATTTCTTCATCCCGGAATATATCATATTTTTTTTCTTCACCTCTTATTATAATATTAT
>WRCW01000002.1 GCA_009783755.1 Spirochaetaceae bacterium | reverse complement strand
TCCGCCGGGAGCTTTATTGCTGGAAAAATTAATTCCTACGATCCATGCTTTTTCTATATTGGAGGTATTTTCTTCTACTGTTTTACTCATGAGATAATTTTATCATATTTTACTGGTAATAGCAAAAGATATTCTGTTGACTGCGTATGGCAGGACAACAAGGGTTCTTCTTTAGCGGGCTTGCTTTTTGGCAAAATAACATTTATTGCCCAACGAGCGAGAGTCGCGCAAAAGTGTACTTTTGCATGACAGAGCGAGGCAGGGCAACAAAGGTTCTTCTCACACAAGGCTTGCCCTGCGTGAGAAGAACCTTTATTATTGCTTTAGTGGAAAAAGTTAATTCTCCTCCAGATTGTTTTAAATGTATTTATTTCAAAGTGACTTGGGATGAAAAATTCCCCCGCGCATGTTCTGTTTTTAATGTAAAATGCGTGGAGCTTCCATCTTTTGCTGTTCTGCGGAATACAGGACATAATTGCCCTTCTTTTAAAGATTCAGGAAAAGTTAAGTAAAGTTGGTATACGAGGTATATAAACTTTGTTGACATACCTTGCTCGGTTAAGCGAAGCTGTATCTCGTAGATTTGTACACAGGTTTTACCTTTGTGCGTAAGTTTATACGATACATGCAAAAGTTTGAGAAGCATCATTCGCGACCTTCGCTCGTTGGTTGATAAATCTGCGGGGCACAGCTTCGCCCGACTTGAAAATGATTGATAATGGTTTTAAAATGTTTGTATGTTAATAACTGACCTTATAGAGAGAAAAAAACAAGGCGAATCGCTATCGTGCGAAGAAATCAATTTTTTTATCAAAGGGTATGTTGAAGGAATAATTCCCGATTATCAGGCAACTGCATTGCTAATGGCAATTTGGTTTAAAGGGATGGATTCCCGCGAAACAACAGACCTTACTCTTTCGATGACACATTCAGGAGATGTCATAGACCTTTCAGAAATACCGGGCATAAAAGTAGATAAACACTCCACAGGCGGGGTAAGCGATGGGACAACTCTCATAGTAGCTCCTCTTGTAGCAGCGTGTGGCGGAAAAGTTGCTAAAATGTCAGGCAGGGGGCTTGGCCATACAGGCGGTACTATTGATAAACTTGAATCCATTCCCGGCTTTTGCGTAAATATCGGGATGAAGAGATTTATAGAAATAGTATCGGAAACAGGACTTTCACTTATAGGGCAGGATAAAGAACTTGTCCCTGCAGATAAAAAACTCTATGCGCTCCGCGATGTTACAGGAACAGTGGATAATATCTCCCTTATTGCATCAAGTGTAATGAGCAAAAAAATCGCTTCCGGAAGCAATGCAATCGTTCTTGATATAAAGACAGGTAACGGCGCTTTTATGAAAAAAATAGGTGATTCTGTAAGGCTTGCGGAGGTTATGGTAGAAATAGGAAAACTTGCAGGGCGAAAAACTATAGGTATTGTTACTGATATGAATCAGCCTCTGGGCTTTAGCGTCGGTAATGCTCTTGAAGTTAGAGAAGCAATAGAAGTTCTTCAGGGAAAACACGAATCGCACTTAAAACAGGTCGCTTTTACTCTTGCCTCAAGAATGCTTATGATATCCGATATTTGCGCTACAGAAAGTGAGGCATTCGAAAAACTGGAAGATGCTATTGCCTCGGGAAAAGCTCTTTTTAAACTTGCTAAAATGATAGAGATGCAAAATGGAAATCCTGATGTTGTTTCTGATATTTCACTTCTCCCGCAAGCTGCAAAAAAAATAGGGGTAAAGTCAGATAAGAAAGGGTATATAACTGCGATTGAAACAAAAAATGTGGGGATTGCTGCAATGATGCTCGGGGCAGGAAGAGAAAAGAAAGAAGATACAGTTGATCCTGCTGTAGGTATATGGCTTAACAAAAGACATGGTGATTTTGTTAAAGCAGGGGAAGAACTTGCTATCTTTTATGTAAATGAGACAAAGAATCTGGACGATTCGATTTCTGTTTTTAAATCAGCCTATAAAATAGGAGATAAAGAGCCGGACGAGCTTCCTCTTATTTATACAGTCATAGAAGAATAAAATCTGCATTAGAGACGCATGTGACTTTAAGTCAGCTTTGTTGGAATAGATGATACTGGTATAAAGTCGATAAGTCGAATGCCTGTTTACACAAAGCCCTGTTGCAGAATCACGATGCATGATGCTGTTGTCCTTGTTGAAAGGACGATCAATCATCAATGATTGTTTTGATTGCAGCATGCGCTGCATAGAGCCCAAACATTGCAGTAACTATTGGATAACTCCCAAGTATGTTTCTCTTTCTTCCTCTAATATATGAAGATCCATTTTCTTCTTCCTGATCCTGAGTGTTGTTTTTTTGAAGTACTAGCAGTCCTGTTTTTATTGGAGGCTCTGTTGAATATACTACTGTTATCCCTTCTGTGATCCCTTTTTGTTTTAAATAATTTCTTAATTTTTTGGCAAGAGGGCAGACATCTGTTTCTGAGATATCTGCTATTTTTATTTTAGATGGATCTCTCTTTAGCGCTGCGCCCATAGAGGATATGATTGCTATTTTATTTGCAACACAATATGCCAGTAATTCTGCTTTTGGCGAAAGAGAGTCGATAGCATCTATTACAATATCCGGCTTTTCTTCAAATATTGAATCAAAAGAATCTTTATGGGCAAAAATATTTTTTCTGCTTACTATGCAGGATGGATTTATATCTTTTATTCTTTCTCCCATTACATCGACTTTGGGTTTTCCAACTGTAGAGTCAAGTGCTCCTATATGTCTGTTTATATTTGAAACTTCAATAACATCAAAATCCACGAGAGTAAAATGACCTGTCCCGCACCGGGCAAGAGCTTCTGCTGCAAATCCTCCTACAGCGCCAAGTCCTACAACTGTGACTTTTTTCTCTGCAAGAATTTTTATTTTTTCATTTCCTATTAATTGTATAAGCCTTGAAAATCTTTCCATTTTCTTCGATTGCTCCGCTTAGTTCTGTTATATCTATTTTTAAAATTGATGCTGCTTCATTATAGACAGCAAATAGTCTTTTTAAGTATTTTTCTCCATAGTAGTTGTCTTCTGTATGGCTTAGCGAGATACCGGCCTTCGTTGGTATGACATGGTGTTTGCTGTTTTCTCGATCATTAGCTGGCATGACAGGGTGTTCTCTGTTTTCACAATCCTTAGATGGCATAACTGGATATGCGTGTGCAACATTTATGCTGTTTTCTCCATCATCATCTGATCTGAAAGAAGAGGTGGGTTGCTTTAAATAACAGGTAAAATCTGTTTCAAACAAAAGGTATTTTAAATCTATTTTTAAAATTGAATCAGCTGCTTTTCGCGAAAAAGCCCCATATCTTTCAAGGCCAAAAGAGGGATAGCCCCCAAGCTCTGTTATTGTTTTCATAACCTCTGCAGATCCATTATATGCATGTACAATAAACGGAGCTTTGATCCTGTTTTTTACTTTTTGAAGCTCTTCTTCCAAAAGCCCCCAGGAGCGGACACAGTGTATTGTAAAAGGCTTTTCGCTTTTTAAAGCAATCTCCAGGCATTTTTTAAAAAGATAAAGTTGTTTTTCTTTATCTGCTCCTTTGAGTTTGTCAAATCCAAACTCTCCTATAAACGCACCTGTTCTGGAAGATATTTCTTTGAGACTGTTTATTGTTTCTTCATCTGCTTCTGCGGTATCCCATGGATGGATCCCTATAAAAGGTATTACATTAAAATATTCCTTATTTCTGGATAAAGAAAAAAGTGTCCCATTTTCCCATAGGCTTTTTTCACGAATATTATTAAGTATCATTCCAACAGAAATATTTTGCGCTGGACTACCTTGTTCTTCGGAATCCTTGCAACAGGTCATTTGTTTTTCCAATTCACAGGAATATGGAGCTTCCTGTATAGATGGGGTGGAGTTCATCTGTTTAATATTTTTTGATGAAGCCCATGTGATTATCCTATCCATTGCCGCGCCTGAGTCATGGGTATAGAAATGGCAATGAAAATCGTTTAATACCATAAGAATAATTATACAACAGTGTTATTCCCCTGGAAAGCAGAATCCATCCATGCATCCAAAAATATACACCACAATGGATTTACTCTTGCGAAAAGTATAGAGAGTAGGAGTTAATGAATTTTATTAAATTTTTCCGCGATTGACTTTTGTTCTAAGTTTCACTTTCGCTACAGAGCAGGCAAGTTTTAGAGAGTCAGTCATATCGGTTTTTGCTTTTATTTCAACCAATCCTTTTAGAGGTGAAACAGCAACGCTCTTTACTCCAGGAACTGTTTCAAGGGCTTTTTTTAGAATTATTGCATTGTCTTTGTTTAAAGAGTCAATAAGATATAAGTAGGTGTTTTCAAACATGATATAAATATTACATAATGCTCATTTATTGTCAAATATGTTTTTAAAATTCTGTCTCTCTGCTGGCGATACTCAACGTGTTTGTCCACGATCAGATTCCGAATTATCAGGATGCCATGCACAGGCAGGAGCACATAGCCTGTCCTGATGGAACTCGGAGTTGTAAAATAGTAGCTTTATATAAAAATATATAGTAATATTTAAATGATAAATTATAAACAGGAGAGAGTTATGGGATGCAATAATGAATCTGCTAATCTCAAAAAATGTAATTGCAGCTATTCTGGTTGTAGCAGGAAAGGGATCTGCTGCGAATGTCTTAGTTATCACAGGTCTCAAAAAGAGCTCCCTGCCTGTTATTTCCCTCAAAATATATAAAAAACATACGATAGATCAATTAAAAAATTTATAGAGATTAATAAATAAACCGTGATAGATAAAAAAGAACTTTATAATATAGCTGACTTTATATTAAACAAAGCTGATGAAAAAGACCTCCATGTAATAGAAGAGGTGCTTAAACGGCGACTTACACAAAAAAATAATGGTCCGCGAGGAGTGGATATTAATCATCTTGCCCATACAACCGGAGAAGCTGTTTCAAGGCAGCTTTCAGCTTCAAGAGAACAGATAAGGGAAACTGTGACTGGTTTTGTAAAAAATATTATAAAACAACATGCTCCGGAAATAAGCGACAATGAACTTAAAGTGCTTCTTGATGAATGGGCGCCGGATCCTGAATCAAGAAAAAATAAAAATGCAAATAGAGAAAAAAAACTTCCAAATGATGTTGTACTTAAAATGATTGATCAGTTTTTGCGGTTTAGTAACGGTGAGATGTCTTTGGATGAACAACAGGAACTTAGAGATACTTTGCCGGATTGGCAGCAGGAGTACTGGAAAGGATTTCCTCAAAAAACACGCGGCCTTCTTACACTTTATTTAAAAGGAAAAATTGACAGTGAAACATGCTGGCATGAAATAAAAAAGGAGTTGTTTGATGGACAACAGGAAAATAAAAAAGGAAATCAGCAAAAAAATAATTCATGATCTTGCTGGTTCTATTATAGATGAGATTATCCAAATAAGAAGGAAATTACATTCAAAACCAGAGATCGCATTCAAAGAATATGAAACAGCAGCTTTTATAAGAAATTATCTTGGAAAATTGAATTTAAATATATCTAAACCATATATAGAAACAGATACAGTAGGTTTTATAAAAGGAAAAGGAGATGGCAAGACTGTTCTTCTTCGCGCAGATATAGATGCTCTTAGTATTGAGGAAAAAACTTCTCTGGAATGGAAGTCCTGCAATAAGGGTTGCGCTCATCTATGCGGACATGATGGGCACATAGCAATATTGCTTGGCGCTATTACTGTTCTTTCACAGCTTACTGAATATTTTCAGGGTAATATAAAATTTGTTTTTCAGCCTGCAGAAGAGGGTGGTGGTGGCGGAAAAGTACTTGTAGAAAAAGGAATTCTGGATGATCATCCCCGGGTTGATGAAGTATATGCTCTTCATGGATGGCCGGGAGTAAAAACAGGGCACTTTGAAACATGCAATGGAGCTATGATGGCTGCCATAAATGATTTTGTAATTGAAATAAAAGGGAAGGGCGGTCATGCTGCAATGCCTAATCTTGCTATAGATCCAATTGTTACAGCAGCTTATATCGTAACAGCATTGCAGACAATAGTATCCAGAAATGCAGATCCAATAGATGCAGTTGTAATAACAATAACTTCTCTAAATGGGGGAAGTTCTCATAATGCAATTCCGGATTCTGTTGCAATGAAAGGAACTCTAAGATATTTTAAAAAAGAAAAACAGGAATTTTTCAGAAACAGAATCGAAGAAATAGTCAAAGGTATTTGCAGTGCAAATAATGCTGATTATACTTTTGAATTTGATCCACGTTATATTCCGACTGTTAATAATAATGACAAGGTAAGTTTTGTTGGCAAAGTAATAAAAAATCTTTTTGGAGAGGACTTCTGGTCAGATTCTGCTGTGCCTACAATGGGTGGAGAAGATTTTTCTTTTTATCTTGATAAGAGACCCGGTGTTTTTTATAGAGTTGGTCTTGGGTATGATCATCCTTCTCTGCACAACAGCCTTTTTGATTTTGATGATAATATTTTAAAAAGCAGTATTATTTCAATGTGCGGTATAGCGCTTAGCGCGCTTGATTGTGATATTATCAATTAACTGCTGTCTACTTAATTCTTGATACCAAATTTTCCGATTCTGTAATAATTTGCATAATGGTATTGATCATTTCTTCAGTTAATAGAGGGTTGTGAATTTCTTCAAGTACTGCTATTAATGTTTTTTTTGTTAAAAGTATCTGTCGTTCAAGAATTCTAACAGCTTCAGGATTTATCTTTTTATCTTCATCATTATTTTCAAGCCATGAAGTAAATACTTTTATAAGCGAAATGGTTTTTTCCCGTATATAATTTTTCTTTTCTACTAATACAGGGTCTTCTTTTTGTTCAATTACTGTATCTGCTATACTGTTGATATCAGACATTTCAAAAAAATCTTCCAGGCTTATAACAGGATTTTCCAGCAATACTTTTCCTCCGTACATAAAAGCATCGCTCATAACTTCCGGTACCATCAAAAGTTTTTTCTTGCCAGCGAGCACTGTTTTAAATCCTTTTTCAAGCCTGCTTATCCATTCGCCGGCATCAGCATTGTTTTTATCAACTATTTTTATAGATGCTGTATATAGCCCTTTTTTCCAATCATCAATTTTTAAAATGAGAGCAATATTAAGAACTGTTTGTTTTGTCTCTTTATTTTCAAATAATGGCGATAAATCGTATGCAGTAAAATAGAGGTTGTGTGAAGAGTGATCTTCGTGTTTAATAATAACTTCAGTATTATCTTCTTTATCATCAATAAGAAGAAATAAAATATTTTCCTCTCCAAAAAGGGAATATAGTGGTTTAAGAACACCAAGGTGCGATTCTTCTGTTACTCTCCTGAGAATTGATCCATCTTTGGTTTTTATTTTTATATTCCAGGGCATTACCATGGGATTTAAAAAAGGGAGAAATCTATGACCTGGAACAAGTATTTTTTTTTCAATTTCAAAAGCAGAAAGATTGATAAGGAAATATCCTCCTTTAAAAAATTCTGATTTATTATTGAAATTTATACTCATGCTATTACTCATAAAAATTGACCTCTATACTTAAAACATAACCTTTAAATGAATAAAATAATACATTTTATTATAAAAATAATAAATTATTAGTATTTTAAATCAGCATAATTTATCCATCCGCCGGCAAAAACAAGTTCCTTATCAAAAGAAGTTATTTTAAAACTATAGTTTTTACTTTTATTATCGGCAGATAATGTTATTATCTGTTTTTCAATATTTGTTATTATATCGGTTTCTATTTTAGAGAAGATACTAAAAATTTCTTCAATTGCTTCAGATTGTAATTCAATAGCAAGCATGCCGCAGTTAAACATATTTTGCCTGAAAATTCTTGCAAAACTTTCTGCCACAACTATATTTATTCCATTCGCCTCCAATGCCCATGGTGCATGCTCTCTTGATGAGCCGCAGCCAAAGTTTGTTCTTGTAATTATTGCTTTTTTATCAACAATTTTATCTTTCGAGAATTTATCGAGTTTTAGTCCCTCCAGCAAGTAGGGCTTTAATGCTTTTTTATCAACTTCTGTAAGATATTTTGCTGGTACAAGTTCATCGGTATTTATATCGTTTCTGTTTAAAAACAATACTTTTCCATTAAAAGTTTTCATTTTTTTCCACCTGGTTCATAGAGTTTGGAGTTTGTTATGTATCCTTTTATAGCTGATGCCGCAGCTGATGCCGGGCTCATTAAGTGGACCATTCCCCCTTTTCCCATCCTTCCATTAAAATTTCTGTTTGTGGTTGAAGCGCACACCTCTCCTTCTGCAAGAACTCCATTGCTCATTCCAAGACAAGCGCCGCAGGTTGGATTTGTTACACAAAATCCGGACTCCATAAAAATATCAATTATTCCTTCTTTAAGAGCCTGCTTATAAATATCAGGAGTTGCCGGAGAAACTATAGCCCGCACACTATCTGCAATTTTTTTCCCTTCAAGAACAGATGCTGCAATTCTAAGATCTTCTATTCTTCCATTTGTACAGGAGCCTATATAAACCTGATCAATTTTTGTCCTATCCATCTCTGTTATTGGTTTGACCTGGTCTGGCTTATAACCAAATGTTGAAAGCGGTTCAAGATCCGAGATATCATGAACAATAATTTTATCATAAATTGCATCGTTATCAGATATAAGTTTTGAAAAATCAGCTGCTGCTTCTTCTGCTGAATTGTATTTATCTTTTATAAATTCCCATAAATACTTTGCTGTTTTTATGTCCGGATAGCAGATGCCGGATGTTCCGCCTGCTTCGATCGCCATATTGCATAATGTCATTCTCTCTTCCATGCTCATATTATCAACAACAGTTCCTGTAAATTCCATTACTTTACCTGTAGCTCCGTTTACACCAATCAGCTTGATTATTGAAAGAATCACATCTTTTGAATAAACCCCTTTTTTCAAACTTCCCTTGATTTCTATTTTTATTGTTTTAGGGTACTGAAACCTGCATACCCCTTTGTGTATTCCAACTGCAAGATCTGTTGTCCCTACTCCAGCTGCAAATGCCCCAAAAGCTCCATGTGTGCATGTATGGGAATCTCCCATGATTATTGTAAATCCAGGACGCACAAAACCTTTTTCAGGAAAAAGTGCGTGGCAGACTCCATTCCTCCCAATATCAAAAAAATCTTTTATTTTTTGCTCCTTAGCCCAATTCCTGAGGATTAGCCCCTGGTGTGCTGTTTCTGAATCTTTTGCAGGAGAAACATGATCAATAACTGCTTTGATTTTATCTGGATCAAAAACTTTATCCATTTTCCTTTCCATAAGATCAAGGATTGCTGTAGGAGCAGTAATTTCATGACAGAAAACAGCGTCCAGCTTTATTACAAAAGTTTCTTCTCCTGGCTGGTCAATTATATGAGACTCAAATATTTTTTCAGCTATAGTTTTTCCCATAGTTGACTCCTTATAGATATATCATTACGAAAAAATATTCGCAAAGACGCTAATGAGCAAATAATTCTGCCACACCTTATGGATGCCATAAAAAATTGTGGTTCGTGGCTAAAGCCCTTAGTATAGCTTTGCGCCTTTGTGATATAACATCCTATCATTAATTTTTATTCTTGTTAAATTGCTTTTATAATACAGGTTTTTGTGATAAATTTATAACTCCGCGATAATCTGCGGACCGATAAATGCCTATTTTGAAAAGGAAATATTTTGAATTATTTTTTATCAGAGAAAAATATTTATAAAATAATTTTTGTTTTTATTTTTGCTATAACAATAATTTTTACTGTAAAAGCGCAAGATAGAGGACTTCATAACAGTTCAAGTCCTAAAACTACTCTTTCCAACTCATCTGTTATAAGCATGATAACTGTTTATCCTGGTAGTCAAATTTATTCTCTTTTTGGACACAGCGCTTTTCGTATTTATGATCCAGGTAATGGACTTGACCAGATGTATAATTATGGAACATTTAATTTTACTGATGGTTTTTTTGTTCTGAAATTTATAGAAGGCAAACTAGATTATTATCTTGATATAGGTTCTTTCCAAAGGGCTTTTCGGTTTTATTCAGATTTTGAAAAAAGAAAAATTTATGAACAGGTTCTTGATTTTGATCTGGAAAAACGACAAGCATTATTTGATTTTCTTGAAAAAAACGGAGAGCCTGAAAACAGGGTATACCGGTATGATTTTATATGGGATAACTGTTCTACCAGAATTGCAGATGCAATCGATAAAACTTTTCCTGATCTTGTTGATTATTCTGCATATAAAGGATCAGAAGAAAGTTTTAGAAAAATGATAATGGCATATCTTGATGAAAAACCTTTTACAAATTTTGGAATACAGCTTGTTTTTGGAAAAGTTACAGACAGGACTCCTGTAGGGCACGAACTCTTTTTTCTGCCAATTTACATGAAAGAGGCTTTTTCTGCTGCTGTAATAAAAAACAGCAGGAATGAAACAGTTCCTCTTGTCCTTAAAGAATCAATGATCGCTTCTCCCGAGAGATCTTATAATAAAAAATCTGATTATCCATTTTTTATTTTTTTATCTATTTTAATGATCTATCTTGTTTCAGTTGTTTTGCAACATTGGAAAAACAGATCAAGCAATAATTCTGTTGTTTTTAGATTATCAAGCAAGATGTCTACGTTATGCGAAAGTATTGTATTTCTTTTTACAGGCATAATGGGACTTCTTATTACTTATCTGTGGTTTTTTTCATATCATACTGTGACGGTTTTTAATTTTAATTATTTGTGGTGTACCCCTTTAAACCTCATACTTTTTGCAGGAATAGTCTTAAAAAAGAAAAAATATTTACTTTTGAGTAATCTTACTCTCGTAATGTGCGTAACATATCTTGTTTGTATTGCTGTAGGAGAACAATATCCTCTTCCTGCTTCTTTTTTGGTTGTGATATTTTTGATAATAGCAGCTTTAAGAAAATTTAAGGTCTTTACTCTATAGAAACAGAACTTTCCGATGTTACTGTTATCTTTTTGCCTGAATACCCTGTTTTGGTTACCTCATTATCAGGGGGTAAATAGTTGATATAATAGTTGCTATTTGGAAAATTATCATCCTCACCTGCTGCTGTTGGAAGATTTATCTGTTCGTTGGTTAAAAAAACCATATTCGTATGATTTGGAGTAGGAGAATATTCGTCATTGGCTTCCCAGAGCGCTCCTTTGCCACCTGCACCTGTTCCAGCTGCTTCGACAATATTTATACCATGCACACGATTTCGACCTTCGTTTATTGTGTTGGGGCCTATATATTCTGCAATAATCTTTTTATTTATATGGGTAATAAGAATACCATCTGCTGGTACATATTTTTTTCCTTCTCCGGATGCGCTTGTTTTTCTTTCAAGTAAAAAGTATTGCGATTCATCGGGACTAAGTGGAATTTTATATGCTGTCTTACTGTTCGCTTCGATATCCTCTATGGTTATTGATGTTGTAGTAACAGGCTTTATTATGACCCAATCATCTCCACCTATATAATCGCGCTCCCATGCAAGCAGAGGCGCAGGATCTTCTCCCAGCCCCCCGCTGCTTCCCCAGCTTCCGGCGCTCATAAGACTCCATCTGCCAACACCATGAGTTTCGTAGGATGTATCATAAAGGTCCGGGAGCCCAAGCACATGGGCAAACTCATGGCAAAAGACGCCTATTGCAGCATCTCCTGGAGTAAAATTATATTCAGGTTGAATTGTATAACGGTTGATCAATGCTTCGCCAAGAGAAATAGCTCCGTTTCCATCTCCGTTACTTCTTGCTGCGTTTAGGGTCCAACTGTGCGACCATATTGCATCTTTGCTGACACCTGGAATTTCTTCGCCCTGGCCTGCATGAACAATAATTACAGTATCTACAATACCTGGTTTTAAGTTAGCATATTTGGAAAAATCAGTAACATATCCTTCGGAATATGCAAGCCTGACTGCTTCGCCTACAAATTGTCCTGGAAAGCTGTCAAATCCCTGCCTATTTCTGCCATAATATTGCCACCCCTTAGAAACTCTAACAGGTCCCACAATATCAAAATTAAGAATAAGATTGCCTCTGGACATATCTTCCCAATATTTTTTCATTGTAAGAGAGATGGGGTTTTTTGCATCATTAGCGCCAAGAATATTTTTAAATACATTAACAATATCAGGTGTTTTAAAATGCAGAGGATCACCTGGTGTTGTTATGGTTATACTGGCGCTTTCAGTACAGCTTAATATCAATAATAAATAAGCATTTAAAAGTATATAGCGTTTTCTGTTTTTAAATAAAATTTGGATTATTAAAAATATTAGTAGCAGCGATGGAATAATGTAGTTGTTTTTATTTTTAAAATTTAATGGCACCCCAGCTTCAAGCTGTTCGTCAATCTCTGAGCCGAAATCTGCAAGTATAACAAGAAGGTTCATTTCTCTCGGAAGTGCCGGAGCTCTTGCCGGAGAACTTCTCATCATGGATTTATAAAGAGGCTCTTCCATTCTGGTAATGTTTTCGGTTCTTTCCCTTCCTTTAGGGTTAGTATTTTTTGGATGCGGCGGCATTGCGTTTGCAGCAAAAACAAAAACCAGCGCAAAAAAAACAATTAAAGCTCTTTTTTTATAAATCATTGTCATCTATAGATCCTTCCCTGCAGTTTTAAGTGAAATAACGTCAATACGGTAGCCTCTATCCAAAGGTGCTGTAATGTTTTCTCTATTTGCAGGTATAAATGAAAAACTTTTTATATATCCCAATTCCTGATTATATGAAATTTTAGATTCAAAAGGGGAATCGTTTTTTGAGTTAAGAGTTTCCTTTGCTCTATTAAATATACTTTCTATGGTAAATGATTTTATAAAGTCTTCTGAAAGATTTTTGTTATCAAAGCTGGATGTCCAGTTTTGAACAATATTATTTTTTACTGTTATTGTAATGTGTTCAGGTGAAAAAGTTGCTCTTGAATAAATTATCTCTTGTGTATAGTTTTTTATTCCACTATTTTTCCATTGTTTCTCAAATTTTAATAATGTTTTCATTTCAGGGGAGTTGTTTTTTTCCTTGTTGCCAAAGGCAAAAAGTGCTGCAGGAATAGATAGTAAAATAATCAATATGGCAAAACTTTTTTTGATCAAGAAGCCCCTCTCAATGGTATGATCCAATTTTTGTCGCTTGATTCTAAAAACCATAAAATAGTTTAATTCTGCAAATTATACCATTTATAAATAATTAATGTAAGTAATATAATACTGCTATTTGATTTTTATGTAGCTAATTAAAATCTATAACCAGAACAAATTCTAGCTATTATGGCTTGTAAAAAAAGTTTTTAAAACAGGCTGGAGTCTTTTTCTTGACCAGAGAGTTTCTCCTAAATAATAAGCTCTGATCCTGCTCTTTGGCAAAGAAAGTTCAATGCCTCCAATTTCATCTCCGATGTCCAATAATGCAAGATTGTTGGAAGACTTCATCTGGCTGTGCATCTGGTTGGGAACCTCTGCCATCTTGTTGAAAAATTGCGAAGCATCCCCCAATAGGTGGGGCGGGATCGGAAACAGTCTGCCGCCACTCTTTTGCAAATAAAAATAGATCTTATCAAGAAGAGAAACATCATTTCCAAAAACAATAAGTTCCCGCTTAAATTGTGTATCTGTATAAGCGATCATTATAAAAAGTATATCAAGTGAATTTTCAATATAATACTTATTGATTTCTTCATACAGTCCAGGATCTTTTTTTAGCCAATCTTTAAGTGAAATACCAACAGAAGAGAATCCTGTTTTTTTTCTTCCCATAATCCACTCTTTATAATCTTTATGCAAAATATCTTGACTTGATAAATTAGATATATTCCTTTTTTCTGTGGAAAGATTTTTAAAAAGTTCAGCTCTATCGATTTTATATTCCGATATAAGATAGTTTAAAACTTTTATATCTTTTTCTGCTGTTTTTCCTGATTTATACGAAAGATTTGAAGTATCGAGCAGTATGGCGCCGGAAAGAATGGTTGCGCTCGCTTTATCCAGTAAAAAGCGCTCTTCTTTTATTATTTTTTCTCCAACAAGCGTTGCTGTTGAGCCTGTTTTTTCAATTGTTTTAATAACGTTATTATTGGTTTTTTCATCATCATGATGATCTATTACTTCTTCAATGCAGTTGGAAAGAAATTCCTGTTTATGGCTGATTTTATTGTGGTCAACAAGAATTACTTTTAATTTTTGTTTTTCAGCCAATTCTTTAAGATTTATCTGATCAATAAAAATAAGATTTTCCTGGTTTACTCCTGTTTGTGAAAAAAGATAAATAGCCTCGTTTCTAAGCCGTAAATCTTGTTCTAAAATATTTATAACAGGTATAAATATCTCTTCTTTTTTTTGATTAATATTTTCCTTAAAAAAAGCATAAACAATTGATGAGGCTATTGAATCAATATCAGCAGCTTCATTTCCAATAACAACATGAACTATGCTCTTGGTGGGAAAATTTGATTTTAAATACAAAAGATACTTATCAAGCATATTTAATAAGTCTCCCATGCAGGACTTGAAATAACAACTTTTTCAATGGAAATCGTCTTATTGTATGGTTTTATATATATATTCCCAATATGTATGAAAATGAAGGAAATGACAAGGTAGTGCAGTGAATGATATAGAATTGATATATATGCTATCTTAAAATTAGCAATTTGGGATTGTTTTATACAGTTTTCTCCTATATAAATAAAAGAAATATTGTAAAATATAGTTGAAAAACAGCAGATATTTAAGGAAAATGAAAATAGATAGTAAATTTTACAGCTAGTGAGTGCCGATATATAGATAAAGGAAAATAAGGTAATGGTTTTCGATTCTAAATCCATGTATTCTCATGCTCTCTATATACTCGAAAAATATAAATCAGATCCTTGTTATATTGCCCAATACCTTGGAGAACTTCTTAAAAATAATGCTTCAGCACATGAAATAGATGTTTATACATCCAAAATCAAGGAAATTATTAATGATGCTCAGAATAATAAATGTGAAACCAAGAAGTCCGGTGATGCAGATGGAAAAACTTCAGAAACCTCAGTAGATGCGAAAGGCGCAGATCTTGAAGAAGCTCTTGAAAAGACTGTAAGAGAGCTAAAAATCAGAAAATCAATAGAGGATTATTATCTGCCAAAACAACTTGTAGATGCAATAATCGAATTGGGCGCAATACCTGAAAATTCCATGGAAACCAAGATAGGAGTTGCTTTTCTTGATATTGCTGACTACAGTTATGTCTCAAAATTCCTAAGCCCCATGGAAAACCAATCTGTTTTAAATGGTCTTTATTCCTGTTTCAACTGGGTTTTGAAAAAAAGATCAGGATATCTTAATAAAATCGAAGGCGACAGCATTATGTTCCAATTTGGCGGACTTACAGATCCTGTAACCCGGTATATGGAAGAAAAAAGTGCTGTAAGGCATATTGCAAAAGAACTCTTTTATACCTGTGTTGAGCTTCAAAAAGTATGTTTTTTATTTAACCAGGCAGATAACAGTTTTTTTGATTCTGATATGGATCAGGAAACAAAAGATGCGATCCTGATAGCATACAATATAATTGGGAATTTAAGGTCAAATAGTGACTTTTTTAATGCTATAAATGCCCTTTTCCAACTAAGAATAAGAATTGGAGCAAATGTTGGAGAGGTTACGATTGGTAACTTTGGTCCAGCAGGCGCAAAACAGTGGGATATCATAGGTCTTCCTGTAATTGAAGCTAAAAGAATGGAGTCCACAGCGCCAATCGGTGGTTTGAGAATTTCAAAAAAATTTTTTGATATACTGATGGAAATAGGTGTAATTGAAAACTATTTTAATCAATTCAAGCAGGAAGCCCAACTGGCAATGGGATATTTTAAAGATATTTCAGTCGATGAGCTTTTTCTGTACAAAAAAGTTCTTCTTAAAGATAAAAAGAATGCTATTTTTGAAAGCTATAGCGTTCAGGTAAGCCCTTCTTTACCCGAAGTCCTTTCTGATCAGGTAAAGCTTCTGCTCTATAAAGGAGAGGAAGGGATCGATAAAATTTTGGAGCTTCTTGAATATTATAGAGGAAACAAGTTTGTAATTAATGCCATAGAATCAGTATTTATTCAAAAAGGTGTTAATCTGCGTAAAGGCGATATTTTAAAGATGATGTATCCTGCAAAATATACACTTTTTCTGAATAAACTTGATCAAAAAGAAGAGCTTGTTAAAAAATTTATTAATATTACTTATTCTCTTTACGACCTTTTCGATAAACTTGGAAAATATCAGGATAAAGTTAATTCTCTGCCTGGATATGGAAAATCAGATGTTTCACTCTATATAAAAGAGAATAGTCCTTCAGATATTGCTGAATCTATTCTTGTTTATTTTCAACAAAAGAAACTTGCGATTTATTATAGAACCTATTTTTATGATATGATTTATCCCTCTATTTTTATCAGTATTCGATCTGCGCTCATTGAATATATGAATAAATTATCAGATACCGGTGAAGCTGATACTGTACTCTTTGAAGAGGATGGAGAGCTTGAACCTGTTGATGATGAAATTCCCGAAAGCCTGGCAGAAGATTCCCAAAACCCTCCTGATGATGTTGAAGAGCTTGAGCCTCTGGAAGAATTGAACGAAGAAACCTGATTTTTTTTTAATTTCCTTTTTTACCGTTGACATTCTTTAATCTCTTGTGATATTTTTCGCCCGTTTAACTAATTAAAGCTTATTAAATTAAAACAGCAAGATTAAAACTTTTTTGGGGGAAAAAATGAAAAAATGTTTTTTATACCCGGGACAAGGGGCTCAATATCCCGGAATGGGGAAAGATCTCTATGATTATAGTGATAAAATTAAAAAACTTTTTAAAACAGCTTCGGAAAGTGCAGGGATAAATTTAGAAAAGCTCCTTTTTGAAGGATCTGAAGAGGATTTAAAACCAACAGATAAAACCCAGGTTGCAGTTACACTTATGAATATTGCATCTTCAATGCTTCTTAAGGATGAAGGAATTGAAAGCGCTCTTTGTGCTGGTTTTAGTCTTGGTGAAGTTGCGGCATTTTGGGATGCTGGAATTATTGAAACAGATACTTTATTTTATATTGTAAAAGAGAGAGGCCGCATTATGGAAAAAGCAAGCAGGGTGCTTGATTCTCCTACAGGCTCTCCTGGAATGGCTGCAGTCATAGGGCTTGATTATGATAAAATCTCGTCTGTAATTGCTAGTGAAAATATGAAAGAAGTATTTATTGCGAATTATAACAGCCCTTCCCAAATTGTAATATCAGGAACAGATAAAGGGCTTTTGGAAGCTGAAAAGATTTTAAAAGATGCAGGAGCAAAAAGGTATATAAGATTAAAAGTTTCAGGTCCATTTCATTGTCCTTTAATGAAAGAAGCTGAAATCGAATATAAAGAAATAATTCAGAAAATTAAGTATAATGATCCTGTTAAAAAAGTTTTTTCAAATGTAACAGGAAACCTTGTAACAACAGGAGATGAGGCAAAACAGCTTTCATCACAGCAGCTTACTAAAACAGTTTTATGGGTCAATGAGGAGAAGCATCTTCTTGAAGAAGGTGTTCAAATGTGTATAGAATCAGGCCCTGGAAGTGTTTTAACAGGATTATGGAAATCTGTTGGAGGGGATATAGTATGTTATCCTGCAGGAACAGTTGAAAATATTATTAAATTAAAAGGATAAAGGAGGCAATAATGCTGTTAAAAGGTAAAAAAGCGCTCATAACAGGAGGAGCCAGAGGTATAGGGAGGGAAATAGTATTATCTTTTCTCAACAATGGCGCAACGGTATATTATATTGATCTTGCGGAAGGCGACTGCATGGCTGAATATAAAGGTATTGCAAAAGAAAAAGGGTGTGAAGTTTTTTTTCATAAGGGTAATGTAGCGGAAGAGGAAGAGATAACAGCTGTTTGCGAAAAAATACTTGAAGAAAGCAATGGTGTTGATATACTGGTAAATAACGCGGGTATCACAAGAGATGGTCTTATTTTCAGAATGGCTGCAAAAGATTGGGAAGATGTACTTAAAATAAATCTTACAAGCGCATTTTATATAAGCAAAGTTATCTCAAGGGCAATGATCAAACAACGGGGTGGTTCCATTGTAAATATTGCTTCTATTGTTGGTGTAATCGGTAATGGCGGACAAACAAATTACTCTGCATCAAAAGCAGGTCTTATTGGTTTTACAAAAAGCCTTGCTCGTGAAGTAGCTTCAAGAGGAGTAAGGGTAAACGCTGTTGCTCCAGGTTTTATAAAAACACCAATGACAGACAAGCTCAATGAAGCACAGGTAAAAGCTCTTTCCGAGAAAATACCACTTACAAGGCTTGGTCTTCCATCAGAAGTTGCTTCTGTTGTTCTTTTTCTTGCATCTGAACTTTCTTCTTATGTAACCGGAGAAGTAATTAAGATTGATGGTGGAATGGGAATGTAATTATTATCCACTACACCAGGGAAGTTTATGGGATGCCAGGCAAAGAGAGACAAGCTGGCAAAGGATATTGATTTCTCAGGGCTTGCCCTGCGATATTAATATCCTTTATTATTGGTTATGAGCGATTTTCTTAAAGTAAAAGATATTAGTTTCAGATATCCTCAGTATAAATATGTAAAAGAGAAAAATATATTCAATAATTTTTCTTTCTCATTAAAGAAAGGTGAAATTACCCTTTTTCTTGCACCTCCGGAATCAGGAAAAACAACTCTTTCAGGAATATTGACTTCGCTGGTTCCAAGATACACAGGCGGAAATCTTGATGGGAATATTTTTATAGATGGTACAGATATAACAGAAGAAAGGGCATATAACCTTATTACGAAAATCGGGATTGTTTTTCAGAATCCCGAGGAGCAGATCCTTACTACGGAAGTTGAAAGTGAAATAGGTTTTGCTCTTGAAGCCCTTGGCCATGATTATGATTTTATAAAAAATAAAACAGATGATGTGCTTGAGAAAATTGGAATCGCACATTTAAAAGGGATGAATCCTTCCCAGCTTTCAGGAGGAGAAAAGCGCAAGCTCCTGCTTGCAGCTCTTTTAGCTCTTGATCCGGAGATTTGGGTCCTGGATGAAACTTTTGAAGAGATTGATCCGCAGAGCAGGGTTTCGCTCCTAAACCTTCTTAGAGATCTAAACAAAACAGTTTTTATTCTTACTTCAAAAATGCTTGATATTTATAAAAAATATTGCAGCAGGTTTTTTCTCTATGATGGCAAAGAACTTATTGAAGAAACTAAAATTCCAGACACACTGGACACGTCGGACACGCCGAATATGCAGAAGAACAGTTTTATGGCAAAAGCCATTGAGACAGGTCTTTATCTTGATACTGAAAAAATTAATCCTGAGTCAAAACAAAGCAATGGGCAAGACCCTGGTGCAGAAAATATTTTTCTAAAAGCAGAGAATATTTATTTTAAATATGACAACGGAGATTTTGCACTTAATATCAATGACTTTTATCTTAAAAGCGGCGAAATTGTTGTTCTTATTGGAAAAAATGGTTCAGGGAAATCAACATTTGCAAAAATAATCAGCGGACTTCTTAAGCCATCTGCTGGATCCGGTAAAATCATGATTGACGATAACGGCAAATTAAAAGAGAGATCTTCAGATGAACTAAATAAAAATGTCTCTTATTTTTTCCAAAATCCAGATCTGCAACTTTTTCTCCCGACAGTAGGGGAGGAACTTGCATTTGGATTAAAAGGGAGTAGTAAGGATAAATCAGAAATCAAAAAGCTGGTTAATGAAGCAATAGATCTTTTTCACCTTGATAATTGTGATATGCCTCCTGCTTTAATGAGCTATGGAGCAAGGAAAAGGCTTCAGGCAGCTATCTATTATCTTCTTAATAAAAAAATAGTAATTATTGATGAAGCAGATTCAGGTATATCTTTTAAAGATTATGCTTTTATTATAAAAAATATTCGAAGTCTTGATCCCGTGCCAGCAATAATGATCATCTCGCATGATATAAAGCTTTCTGTGGGATTCGCAGACAGAATCATTATTATGGAAAATGGAACATTCGTTGAGTCAGATTGTGAAAAAAAGTTAACCAACCTTTTGGATATTTCAACAACAGGAGATGGGTAACGATGATTTCAGGAGCATATCTTAAAAAAAACAGTTTTCTTCACAGATTTGATCCAAGAATTAAACTCTTTTTTCTTTTGCTTTTATCAATATATTTTTTTCTCCCTCTTTCTTGTGTAAAATATTATGTAATCATTGCTTTTGTTTTTTTAACAGCGATTTTTGCTGTTGGTTTTAAAGAAATAATAAAACCAATAAAAGCAATCTTTCCTCTTCTTTTAATGATAACTATCTTTACCCCTCCATTCTATCCTGGTGGAAAAGTATATATGATGGTTTTTGACTACCCTTTTATTACAGATAAAGGACTTTACGAAGCATTTTATCTTATAGCTCGTTTTTCTGGATTAACTTTTCTTTTTTATTTATTTTTGAAAACAACAAAAATAGAAGATCTTACACTTTCCTTAAGGTTTTTCAGGCTTCCATATAAAGCAGCACTTATTATTTCTCTTACCTTCAGATATCTCCCTTATGCTGCAACAATTTATGAAAATACAAGAGATGCTCATAAAATGAGACTTACCAGATATTCTGAATCTGTTTCAAAATGGAACTTTCCTTTAAGGTTTAAAAAACTCCTTTCTGTACTTGCCTCGGTTTTGATCCAGTCTGTTAAAAGTATACCAACTCTTGCAATGGTTCTTGAAACAAGGGGAATAGGAAGAACAAACACACCTGGAAAAATCAGAAAAATGGATGGGATAAAAAAGCTGTGGAGAGAGCTTATATTGTCATTTTTTGTTATATTGATTATCGTATATTACATTTTTCTATGAGGATAAAGTGCCAAAAACAGAAAGATTTTCTGATACATTAGCTTTTAAGATAGCTTCAGTAGTAATTTTATCTGCAATTGTTACGATTTTTACAATTGTTGTGAGAATCCCAATTGCTCCTACTCGTGGTTATGTGAATCTTGGAGATGTAGCAATATTTTTTATAGCATTTATATTTGGCCCTGTTTCAGCTTTTCTTGCTGGAGGGCTTGGAACAGGTATTGCAGATCTTCTTGGTGGATATGGCAAGTGGGCGCCTGTTTCATTTATTGTTCATGGACATCAGGGATTTTTTATTGCAATTGTTTATAATATTTTTTTAAAAGAAAATTGCAAAGTCAATATATTTTTACAAGCTCTTTTGTGTTTTCTTGTGGGAGCAATTGTAATGGTATTGGGCTATTTTTTGGCAGGACTTCTTCTGGTTGGTCCTGGAGCTGCATTGGTTGAGATACCAGGTAATATAATTCAGAATCTGGCTGGAATTGCTGGAGGAATGACTCTTGCAGTTTCAGTAAAAAAAGCTTATCCTCCTGTAATCTACTTTAGGTGGTAACTGAAAAAATATGGAATTAAAATTTAACATATCTGAAGGAGATATGTCTGCTGCAGGTATTCCATCAAGTACTTTGAAGAAGAAACTTTTGCAACTTGGTATTAACCCTGCTATTATAAAAAAAGCAGTTATTTCTCTTTATGAAGCTGAAATTAATATGGTTATCCATGGCGGAGGTGGTGATGTTCATATAGACATAACTCCGGAAATTGTTACAATGACTGTAGCAGACAAAGGGCCAGGTATACCTGATATTGACCTTGCAATGCAGGAGGGATATTCCACAGCTACGGACATGATACGTGAAATGGGATTTGGCGCAGGGATGGGGCTTCCCAACATTAAAAGAAATTCTGACTTTATGGAAATAAAAAGTAAGCCTGGAGAAGGGACTACTGTTATTATTAAAGTAAAGTTTGCATAAAATCTCATTTTGTTTCTCTTTTTTCTTCTAAAAGCGGAATTATTTTTATTTATGGAAAAAAAAGATTATTACCATTCAGTTACCCTAGATGAAACACTCTGCCGAGGATGTACAAACTGCATATCAAATTGTCCCACAGAAGCAATCAGGGTCAGGGATGGAAAAGCTTATATAATAACAGATAGATGTATTGATTGCGGTGAATGTATACGTAGTTGCCCTTCTCAGGCAAAAAAAGCAGTATCTGATTCTCTCGATATAATAAATAAATATGATTTTAAAGTAGCTATTCCTGCTCCAAGTTTATATGGACAATTTAAGGAAGTAGAAAAACCCGAATATATTCTTTCTGCTTTGCTTGAAATAGGGTTTGATGATGTATATGAAGTTGCACGAGCAGCAGAAATAGTAACCATTGCAACTAAAAAAATGATTAAAACAAGCAAAGGTCCAAAACCTCTTATATCATCATCTTGTCCTGCTGTTGTAAGGCTTATACAGGCAAGGTTTCCTGCTCTTATTGACCACGTTATACAAATACAGTCTCCAATGGAAGTTGCTGCAAGAGTTGTAAAAAAAATATTACATAAGGATAAAAAAAACATAGGAGTTTTTTTTATTTCTCCTTGCCCTGCAAAAGTTACTGCAGTAAGGTCTCCGATAGGAGATGAAAGTTCTTTTGTTGATGGAATAATAGGGGCAAGTACTATTTACCTGGAATTAAGAACAGCTATTAAGAAAATCAAAAATCCCACAAGGTATTCAAATGTTTCAGCTGCAGGAATAGGTTGGGCTCACAGCGATGGCGAAAGCAATGCAATAGGTGCTACAAAAAGTATTTCTGTTGATGGAATTCAGCAGGTAATAAAAGTTCTTGAACAAATCGAAAACGAAGATATAGATGATATTGATTTTATAGAAGCAATGGCTTGTCCTGGTGGTTGCGTTGGCGGAACCTTAAATGTTGAAAACACGTTTATAGCCAGGTCTGCACTAAAAAGGGTTTTAAAAGAGAATCATAACGTTGTTTTGGGCGATGAAATACTTAAAAAACCTGGTTTTGATCTTGCATGGACACAGGAAATATATTCAAAACCAATTATGAAGCTGGATGAAGATATTGAAATAGCTATGAAAAAAATGGAACAACTTGATACTATCCACAAAGAACTTCCAGGCCTTGATTGCGGATCATGCGGCGCTCCCACCTGCAGGGCGCTTGCAGAAGATATAGTAAGAGGCTATGCTGAAAAAAGCGATTGTATCTTTATTCTTAAAGATGAGATTAGGGAAGTTGCAAAACGGATGGCAACCCTGGAAAAGAAAATGCCTTCTGTGTTTAAACACCTTGAAATTGAAAAAAATAAAAGTAGTAAATCAATAGATGATTGATAACCTGAACAATTTTTTAAAGTCTGGTTTTAATTTATGATAATAAGACTGGAACTCCTGGCAATTATTATCTTGTTATTTTTCTCTGCTTTTTGTTCTCTGGCAGAAACTGCTTTTACATCGCTCTCTTCTATTCAAATAGAATCTATTGCAGAAAAGCGCGCTAAAAGAGTAAGGCTGATAAAAAAAATTCTTAAGAAGCCTGAAAAATTTCTTACAACAGTTCTTGCAGGCAGCAATCTTGCAAATATTACGATTTCTGTACTGGCTACCAAAATCACATTACAACTCTTTGGAGAAGCTGTTATTGGTATCATGACAGGTATTTTAACGCTTTTTGTATTGATTTTTGGAGATGTAGTTCCCAAGAATATTGCGCTTGCGCATAATCAGAGAATTGCAGTTATTGCTGCTCCATTGCTAAATTTTATTATTATTATTTTTTCACCATTTGTTTTTTTTATCACTATCATAAGCAAATTTATTACAAGACGATTTTCGAAAAAACAGAAAGATCCAATAACAACAGGTGCAATTTTAAGACTTATAAAATATGCCGATGCCCAGGGTGTTCTCGAAGATTATGAGACAGAAATGGTACATGCTGTATTTCGTCTTGGACAACAGAATATTAGCAGCATAATGACATACAGGACAGATGTTTTTAGTCTTGAACAGGGCGTTCTTATAAAAGATGTAATGGAACTAATAAGTTCAAAAGGATTTTCCCGTATTCCTGTATTTGATAAAAATCAGGAAAATATTGTAGGTATAGTGCTGGTAAAAGACCTTGTTAAAAAAATATCCAGCGCAACAGATGATGTTTCTCTTATAAAGTTATCCGATATCATGATCCCTCCTTTTTTTATCTCTGTAACTAAAAAGATCCGGGAAGCTCTTTTTATAATGCAAAAAGAAAAACGAAATTTGGCTATTGTGCTTGATGAATATAGCGGTCTTGCCGGAATCGTAACAATGGAAGATATTCTGGAAGAGATCGTCGGAGAACTTTATGATGAAAGAGATTCCATGCAAATGGAAAGTGAAAAAATAACTCCGGCAGGTGAAAATACATATCTTGTGCAGGGAAATGCATTGATAAGCACAGTAAATGACAGACTTGGAACAAATCTTCCAATAGGAAGATTTTCTCAGACAATTGGAGGATATGTAATTGATGAACTTGGAAGAATACCAAAGAAAAAAGATGTGATATCTTTTAAAAATGTTATATTAACTGTCAATTCTGTTTCTATTACAAAAATCAATAATATTGTGATAACTATTCGAAAGGAATAAATATGGTGTTATTTTTTGCAGCTTTGGCGCCTGTTCTTTGCCTTATCGCGCTCATAGGCTTTTTTAAGATACCTCCGATTTATTCTGCGCTGGTTGCTCTTGCAACTGCTATTCTTGTGGCAGCTTTTTGCTTTAACCAAAAAATATATCTTTTAACCATGAGTATTGCGGAAGGGGTTTGTCTTGCCATCTGGCCAATGGTTATTGTTATATTTGCAGCAATATTTTCCTACAATTTTATTACAGTAACAGGCAGAATGGAAATTATAAAAAAACTAATAGTTTCTACCAGCAGCGAAAAAAGTGTTCTTGTCCTTTTGCTTGTTTGGGGGCTTGGAAATTTTCTTGAGGGGATTGCCGGGTATGGTACAGCAGTAGCAATACCTGTAGGAATAATGATCGCTCTTGGGTTCAACCCTTTTTTTTCTGCTTTTGTTTGTCTTTTGGGAAATACTGTATCAACCGGGTTTGGCGCAATAGGAATTCCTGCAATCACCCTCTCGATAATGGCAGATATAGACATAAGCATTTCATCAACATTTATTGTTCTGCAGCTTATTGTCATTGCTTTTTTTATTCCATTTCTCCTTGTTGTGTTAACAGAAAAATCTTTTAAAAAATCTTTGAAATATTTCCCTGAAGCCATAGCCGCTTCCCTGGGTTTTGGAATAACTCATCTTCTGGTTGCAATATTTCTTGGACCACAACTGCCAACCACTGCAGGAGCTATATCTGGAATGGTTGCTGTAATTATTGTTTCTTCTGTAAGAAAGAAAAGAGCATTGTCAGGAATTAAAGGGAAGGAAGATCCAATAGATGGGGATGATAAAAATATAAACACCAAGCAAATATTTTCAGGCATAAATATCCTGGAGAAAAGTAAAAATGATCTAACCCGTTTATCTCTAAAAAATATTTTGAATGCGCTTTCTGTTTATTTTGTTATACTTTTATTTATAGCACTTGCAAGCCCTCTTTTCCCAAAAGCAAAATATTTTTTAGATTCATTAAGCAGTAAAATAAAATTCTATCCCGAAGAAACAGGCAAAATAATTACTTTCTACTGGTTAACTACACCAGGTATGCTTATTTTTCTTGCAGTTACAATAGTAGCTATAATTGATATTTTTAGAACAAAAGAACAACCTGTTTTTTTTAATATTCTTTTTAAGACATTCAAAACTCTTAAGCCATCCTTGCTGACAATAATTTTACTTGTATCCTCTGCAATGGTAATGAGATATAGCGGTATGATAGAGCTTCTTGCAAAAGGGACTTCAACTATTGCAGGAAGTTTTTATCCCTTTTTCTCCCCTTTTATTGGCGCGCTCGGAACATTTTTAACAGGAAGCGACACTTCTTCCTGTATTCTTTTTGGAGAGTTTCAAAAGAGGGTTGCACTTGATCTTGGTATGAATGAGTATTGGCTTACAGCAGCAAATATGTCTGGTGCAACAGCAGGTAAAATGATAGCTCCCCAAAGCATAGCAATTGCAGCAGCAGCTGCAGGAATCACGGGTCAAGAGTCTGATCTATTCCGTAAAACAGCATTTTATTGTCTCTTTTATGTTATTTTTCTTGGAATTATTATATTTTTCTTTTCAGGTGTTTCACCTTTGATACTATCGAGATTTTAGGAAAATAAATTTTAACTGTCTCAATTTTTGCTAACTTCAAAACAGCAGATAATAACACTAGACAAAATCTTATAAGGCAATCTTAAAAAGTTCTAAACATCCCTTAATGATATTACTAACCCTTTCAGAAGGACCTATGGTTAAAACAGGTCCAAGAAAGAACATTAAGGAACATATAACTATTATTATATACCAGTTTTTATTTATAGCGGGAACCATATTAGCTGTTACAGTTAATACTGTCTTGTTTCCGGTATAAATCAAATAGAGAATCAACATAAACTGAATTTGGATAATCATTACCATCCATCTGCCGAAATCATAAAACATGAAAAAAACCGGTACATGATAGAGGAAAAGTAAAACAGGAAGAATAAAAAACAATTTCATGTATTGTTGTTTTTCATGTAAGAAACATTTTATCCAAAAGTATGCGAACATTAAGATTAAAGGAAAGTTGATAAGTATACTTATGCTTCCGGAAAATTGCAAAAATCCCTCGGCCCTCTTGTCTTGCCATCTTAATAAATGGTCCTGTAAGTCTGCGAAGAAGGTCATATGTATAAAATCCTCTGTATACACAAGATTTGTTTTTGTTTTTAAGTATTCTGCAAAGGCAGAAGCATTTGAAAATACAAAGGTTTGTTTGTGAAACAATAGATATAAAATAAAACTTGTGATAACAACCAGAAAGGTAGCAATAAATAATGCAATATATTGTTTCTTTTCAGGTAACTTGTAAAACAGTAATATAAAAATAAAAGGAATGTAAAAAAATACCAGAATAAGATGTATTGATATAGTAAATAAAGCAAAAAAAGGGATAAGCCATTTTAAATAAGGCTTATTAATAACAGCGATCAAGAGCAACATAAAGATAAGTGCATATATTTCAGATCTCCCAAAATTCTGAGGAGTGAAATATGTCGAGAGGGACGTGAAGCATGTCAGACACAGTAAGGATAAAAATAATATGAAACTTTTTATGTTATTGTCTTTGCTTTTATTAATAACAGAACTTAAATAAACAGAAACCAAAAAAATTAAAAATATAGAAGAACAGAAAATAAGGTGCCACACAAAGTATTTTGAAATAAATGAACCATTTGAAAGAAAATCTGCTATAGTCCCTATAAAACTCCTTGATGAAACGCCATAACGAAATGACAAAAGAAAAGTGGTTGAAACTATTGGATTCAAGTCACCAATTTTAGGTGCCAGCGCAAGTAGCTGAATAAAAAGAAAGAAAAATATCCCTGTCTCATATTTGTTTAAACTGTTTTTATATAGGATAATTAAATACATTGTAAAAGCTGTAAGTATATATAGAGCAGGTATTTTTACTGAAATTGTATGGAAAAAAACAAGAGAAAAAAAACTACATAAAATTATAAAATATGAAATAGCCATTAGCTTAAAACGAGTTTTGGCTGAATGAAGAATTTTATCCTGACTGACATAGTTTATCATTTCTAACATTATATCTTTCTCCTGAATACAAACAATTTTGCCATGATAAAATTGACTATCATTCCAGCTGCAATACCAACTGCCTGGGCAATTACTTTGTATGGAAGAGAAAAATAAAGCAACAAGGTTTTCATTACAAAAATATTTACTCCAAGACCTAAAAGCGAGATTGCAATAAACTCAAACCACTTTCGTATTGATAGTGTTTTTTCTCCTACATTGCTTTTGAATGACCATTTATGATTAATAATATAGTTTTGTGTAACGGCAACTAAAAAACAGACAACACTGATTTGAATCTCTGGCAGTCCGCCAATATCTGCGCAAAGAAAAAAGATGGTCAGATTAGTTATTGTTCCAAGGCCGCCTGTTATTGCGAATTTGATAAATTGATCAATGCCGCTATCAGATGCGACACAGTTTCTTATTCTCCAAACATTAATAAGTGCTTCCAGAAAAATACTTTTTGACATTTTTGAGGTGCCTTTTTCCCTGTCAGCGAATATAATTGGAATTTCTTTAATAGAACAACCTGCATTCCAGGCTCTGTATTTCATTTCGATTTGGAAGGAATAACCCTTTGAAATAATATTTCTAAGCCCAATTTTTTCAAGAGATGTTTTTTTCCACATATTAAAACCACCGGTTAAGTCTTTAATGGGACAGCCTAAAACCAGATGGGAATAAAATGAACCACCCTTTGATACTATGTTTCGCAACATTGACCACCCTTCAACACCTCCACCTTTTATATTTCGGGAACCAACAACAACATCGTGAGAACTGAGTTCGAAAAGCATTTTTGGAATGTATTTTGGGTTATGGGAAAAATCAGCATCCATTTCAAGAAAAGCGTCATAGGGTCGAGATAAGCCCCATTCAAATGCAGCAAGATAAGCAGCTGCCAGACCCTGCTTTTTTGGACGGTTTAAAATATGGAGCCTGCCTGGATAAGAGGGAATCAATCCTTCTGCTATTTTCGTTGTTCCATCAGGAGAATTATCATCAACTACAAGAATTTCGGTTTCCAGAGGGACAACATCAAAGAGAGCTTTTAAAAGGGATTCTATGTTTTCTGCTTCATTATAGGTTGGGATGGTAATCAAAAGGGATAGCACTTTATCAGCTCCATAAGGATAAGATCTAACAACATTAACCCAATAGTCTAATATTACTAGCTATTTAGGATTATTGTTATTAGATTGTCAATAGTCTAATACTTTAGTACTATGATTTTTAAAGGAAAGTAATAAAAGAGAATACTTGTCTTTTGCAAATTGTGGATGTATATTTCTGTATGATGGGGAATAGCCGCGAAGAAATCTGCAACCATAGCGCCATTGTTAATGCTTTAAATAAAGCTATTGAAATTTTTACTTTGCATAGTGAGGAAGCATTCGAAGAGGTAGTTAGCAATGGCTTGCAACCAGTCGCGGACGCAGCTAGTCTTAATCGTATTGCTGTTTATCGTCTTTTTGAAAAAGAAAGCGGTCGGATGGGACAGATTTATGTCTGGGCCTATGGCAAAACAGTTGAACTGGACGAAGAGCTGGTTGAATTGCCAAATGTCCCGCCTGTGATCAGGTGGTTAGATGTTTTAACCAAGGGCGAATGTATCAATGGCAATGCAAATGATATGCCCGCAGATCAGGCTGCTTTTTGTGCATTATTCGGTGTTAAATCAATACTCTTCGTACCTATTTTCACACATGGAGAATTCTGGGGCATTGTCACTTTGGAAGACCATACCAAGTACAGGTATTTTCAAGAGGACTGCCTGGATGTGCTGTGTTCAGCTGCTCGACTTTGCGCCAGTGCGTTTATCAGGAATGAGAGGGATCGTGAGATAGTTGAGGCTAATGAATTCAACCGTGCGACACTTGAAATCATACCTGTTGGATTCACTGTTATTGACCATAATTTACGTTTTATTGATTGCAATGATGCTATTTTAAATATACTTAAAACCACAAAAGATTATTATCTCAACCATTTTGAGGAGTTTTCACCTGAATACCAAAGCGATGGAGTAAAATCCAGCGAAAAAATGATAGAGGTTCATAAACGCTCGCTAAAGGGTGAAAAATTTGTGTTCGAATGGGTACATTGCTCAAGCATAGGAGAGCTTATCCCTTTTGAAATTTCACTGCTGCGTACGAAGTACAAAGGGGAGTACATAGTACTGGCTTATCAGTATGACTTGCACAATATCAAAAAAATGGAGAAAGCTGTAGCTGAGGCAGAAGATCTAATGCGTGCTGTTACAGAAGCAAGCCCTATTCCGTATGTAATGTTTGATGAGAATTTAAGTGCAGTTGATTGTAATGATGTTACACTGAATCTTTTTGGTTGTCCGGATAAAAAATATTTTTTAGATAAATATTGGGAAGTTTTTCTGCCTGAATCGCAACCTGATGGAGCTACTTCTCTTGAGAAGGCTAAGGCAAAGAGGAGCGAAGCGTTTGTCAGTGGACAGACCAGGTTTGAATGGGTACACCGCTCGCTTGCCGGAGAACTGATTCCAATGGAAAATACACTAACGCAGGTAATATATCGGGGGAAAAAGTTAATTATTTCGTTTAAATACGATATGCGCCCCATGAAAAAAATGATGGAAAGTATTCGCGAGCACAGCGAGCTTCTTAAAAAGCAGCTTGAACAGCAGAAAATGATATCTGAGATTTCAAGAGGCTTTATTTCTTCAGGCGATTCGGAAGCATATATAAAAGAAACCATTGCTAAATTCGGGCGATATCATAATGTGTCAAAGGTATTTATTTTTAGCATTGATTCTGCACACAGCCGCGTTGAGCAAGCATATCACTGGTCTGCCGATGGTTCGGCGCCGAGACATAATGAATTTGATTTATTTACTTTTATTAAGTCACGTTTCCCTGATAGATTTCCTGACAGCATTACATTGCCGCTTCTCTTCTGTGATGATGTTGCTGCATATCCTGAAGAGGCTTATTATGCGCTATTGGCTGTTGATGTCCGGGCATTTATTATTGCACCTCTTTATGTTGAAGGTCAATTGTGGGGATTTTTAACAGAGGAGCAAAATTCTGTGCCCCGTTGCTGGACTGATAATGAAAAAACATTTACAGCGATTACTGCAGGCAGTATTGCAGGTATTATCATGCGCAACATTTATAATAAAAAGCTCAAAGATGCACTTCAAAAAGCTACTGTAGCAAGCAGAGCCAAGGGAGAGTTCCTCTCCAACATGAGCCATGAAATTCGCACACCGCTTAATGCAATAGTAGGAATGACAACAATAGGCAAGAATGCTCAATATCATGAACGTAAAGATTATGCGCTTAGCAGAATAGAGGATGCCTCAATACATTTGCTTGGAGTTATTAATGATATTCTGGATATGTCTAAAATCGAAGCAGATAAGTTTGAACTCACATCAGCGGAATTTAATTTCGAGAAAATGCTTCAAAGAGTCGTGAATGTTGTTCACTTTCGGATGGAGGAAAAGCATCAGAAATTCAGGGTATACTTTGACAGAAAAATTCCGGAGATGCTGGTTGGAGACGAACAACGTCTGGCTCAGGTGCTTACCAACCTCATGGGGAATGCAGTAAAGTTCACACCCGAGAATGGATCAATCCATATCAGTACATACTTTTTTGGAGAAGAGGATGGTTTGTGCTCAATAAAGGTTGCAGTGACTGATACAGGTATCGGCATTAGCCCAGAGCAGCAAAAGCGGCTCTTTCAGCCTTTTCATCAGGCAGAGAGCAATACATCGCGCAAATTTGGAGGCACTGGTCTGGGGCTCTCGATTTCCAAAAGAATAGTAGAGATGATGAATGGCAAGATATGGGTCGAGTCTGAACTTGGAAAAGGTTCCAGTTTTATTTTTTCGATTAAGTTAATGAGAGGCAGGGCAAAAGAGCCTGGTCTCCATACCAGTTTAAGCGATACCAAAATTCTCGTTGTAGATGATGACAAAGATACTCTGGCATTTTTTAGAGTAATCATGAAGGAGCAAGGTATTTTTTGCGACACAGCCGGAAGCGGCGAAGAGGCTCTTGGTATTGTCGAGCGCAAAGGGACTTATGATATATATTTTATTGATTGGAAATTGCCGGGAATTGATGGTATAAAACTGGCGAGTATATTAAAGGACAAAGAAATTTCTCGTAGTAATTACTTTATGATTTCAGCTGCTCCATGGAGCTTAATAGAAGATGATGCTAAAAGAATAGGTATTCGCAAATTTTTATCAAAGCCCCTGTTTCCCTCCTCGATAAAAGATGCAATTAGCAGTTGTCTTTATGAAGATGATCAAAAACAGAAGGAGTCAGTGCAGGAGGTTGTGCCTGTTTTTGCAGACTACTGTATGCTGCTGGCTGAAGATATAGAGATCAACCGGGAGATCATTCTTACCTTGCTTGAACCAACACAGTTAAAGATAGATTGCGCAGAAAATGGCGCAACTGCTGTCCAGATGTTTCAGGAAGCGCCAAAAAAATATGACATAATTTTTATGGATCTGCAGATGCCTGAAATGGATGGCTTAACTGCCACACGAAATATCAGGAATATGAGTATCCCAAATGCCAAAACCATTCCCATTGTTGCCATGACAGCTAATGTGTTTCAGGAAGATATTGATGAGTGCTTAAAAGCTGGTATGAATGGCCATATTGGAAAACCACTGGATTACGATAAAATACTGGAGCAACTGTGCCACTACCTGCTTGATTAAAGCCATTCATTGACATCGCCTGTTCGATTATAAAAAGCATTAAGAATTAGCTATTTTTGCTTGCTTTCAGCGAATAATCTATTTAATATAATCAATGTTATTTAATATTTTTATTTAAGGAGAGGAAATGAAGAAAACTTTTTTAGTAGCGCTATTAGTGATTTTTGCAGTTGCTGGAGTATTTGCACAATCTGCAAAAGGGATGACTCACAATGGAGCAACAGGACTTATTGCTATTCCCAATGCAAAGCTGGGTTGGGATAAATCTGCAGATATTGGAATAGATGTTGGCTTTCATACAATTTTTGCTGATCCAGATACAACACATATACCGAAAGCATCAGTTAGTCTCTTTAGGCTTCTTGAATTTGCTTTTGCTTACGACACCCAGGGCGATTCTGATGAGGCAGATATGCTTTTTAATGGAAAGATTAAACTTCCGGTTGATAATTCAACACATCTTGCTCTTGGCGTAAATATACAAGGTCTTAAAACTAAATATTGGGGTGATAGCAGGGAATATGCAACACAGATATATATGGCAGCAACATATCCCGGAACATTTTTTAAAATGCCTGCAGAAACAACTATGGTAGTTGGCAAGACATTTGGAGATGATGCCGGAGCTCCTAAAGATGCAATAGATTTTGGAATGGGTTTTGATCTTTTACTTTTCCCTGATAAGTTTAAGAATTATATTCACTGGATAAGTGATTTTTCAAACTTTTCATACAGCCTCCATGCTCGTGGTGCAAATGCATTGTATAGAGGGACATTTAATACAGGTTTGAGGTTTGATCTTTCTGAAATCAAAGCTCTTTCCAAATTCAAGCTGGTGTTAGATGCGCAGGTAACAGATCTTCTTGATGATAACAGGACTTTTGTTCTTGGCGCAACTTTTGGAATGGGAATAAAATAATTTTTGAGCATGTCGCCCCGTTGAAAAACGGGGCCCACTCAATGTTGGCTTAGCTAGTCCACCATCATACCGCCGAAATGTTGCGAAGCATCCCCGCATTGATATCTGGCGGTACGGTATCTACAAATTCATTTCCCCTTTTTTCATAATCAAAACAGTTTTTCCGTCGTCCATTATGGCAGTAATATCAGGCTCTCTTACAAGCCCATCAAGATGTATAAGTGCAGGAGCATCACCGTCATAATTGCTGCCTATTGCTATATGGCATGTCCTGTAAGCCTTCTCGTCTTCCAGCATATTCCCTGTGATTTTTGCGCTGGGATTAAGCCCTATTCCAAGCTCTCCGATATTGCCTGCATTCTTTTTGTATATCTCCCCTTTGCCATTTGGCAGCTTGCCCTCTTTTTCAAAAATAATGGAATTTTCTTTTGCCTTGGCTATTGTTTCCTTAAGAACTTCTGCCTCGCTTTTCCCTTCTATTGATGTTACATATCCATCTGAAACTGTTACTTTGATAGGAGTATCTATCAATATGTCCCCATTTTTAACAGAAAAGCTTCCGTTGAATACTATTATGCCATTGCTTTTCCCAACCAGCGGAGATATAAAAACTTCACCTGCCGGAAGATTTCCGCCAGATCCTGGAAAAGAAAAATCACCATCATCGCAAAAAGCTTTTCTCCCTTTTATTGGTATTGTAAAATTTGTCCCCTCACTGGTTTTTATAACTATACTATCTGCTTTATTAAGTATCTCTTTGATTGCAATACATTCAGCTCGTAATCTTTTATAATCTATTGCAACTGTTCGTTTAAACATATCTGTTGTTATGCCGGGCGACCAGAACGATCTGCTTTTTTTTATTCCATTTACAAGATAGCGGAAAGTGCTGTCATAATCTTCTCCGCTTACTTTATAAGGAGATGCAATAGCTTCCCTGTCTTTGCCAAGTTTATTTGCGCTTATTGAAATTATTATATCAGGATTACTTTTTATTGCCCCTATGACAGCATCATCAGTAAAATCAAACTGATTTTTTATCTCTTGAAAGATAAGGCATGGTTTTCCATTTGCCGCAAGCGCTGCTTTATAAATAGACGAAGCAATTTCAGTGCAATCTGTTAGGGGGTTTGTTATGATAAGTATTTTTTCCCCATCTTTTACTTTAAGAACTTCTTTTACAGTAATTTCTGCGCTTTTCATAAGCTCAGGACATAATATATTTTGCATATTGTATTCTATGCCATTCGCCAGATTTTTTAAAGCGCAATGATTGCTAATTTTATTTAATATTTGTATATTCTATTAATTAACTTTTAAGGAGAGAATAAAATGTCTTCACATCAATTTCAAACAGAAGTTTCTCAGCTTCTTCATCTTATAATCCATTCACTCTACTCACATAAAGAGATATTTCTAAGAGAACTTATATCAAATGCTTCCGATGCTCTTGATAAATTAAAATATCTCTCTTTAACAGATGATAATTATAAAAACCTGGTTTATGAACCAAGAATAGATATTTCTTTTGATGATGGTGCTGCTAAAAAACTCATTGTACGCGATACAGGTATTGGAATGGACGAGGAAGAGCTTGCGCTTAATCTTGGAACAATAGCAAGATCAGGGACAAAGAATTTTATGACCAGCCTTACAGGAGATGCAAAAAAAGATTCAAACCTTATAGGGCAGTTTGGCGTGGGTTTTTATTCTGCTTTTATGGTTGCAGATAAAATAGAAGTGATTTCAAAAAAAGCAGGGACCAACAAAGCCAGCAAGTGGTCAAGCGATGGAAAAGGAAACTTTGAAATAAACGAAGCTGAAAAAGCAGATTTTGGAACAGAAGTAATTCTTTACCTTAATGAAAATGGAAATGAATATGCAAACAGATGGCAGATCGAAAATATCATAAAAAAATATTCAGACCATATAGCTTTCCCAATCTATCTTGAATATTTAGAAACAAAGTATGAAGGCAAAGATGACAAAGAAGGGAAGAAAGAGAAAAAAATAGAGAAAATAAATTCAGCATCAGCATTATGGAAAAGAGCAAAATCAGAACTTACAGATAATGATTATAATGAATTTTATAAAACGATTTCTCACGATGGAGATGATCCTCTATTATATATGCATACAAAAGCAGAAGGGACAATAAACTACACAACAATGTTTTTTATTCCCAAAACAGCTCCATTTGATATGTATCAGGCAGATTACAGACCAGGCGTGAAACTCTATGTATCCCGTGTTTTTATAACAGATGATAACAAAGAGCTCATGCCAACGTATCTGCGGTTTTTGCGTGGTATAATTGATTCCGAAGATCTTCCGCTTAATGTAAGCCGAGAGATCCTTCAGCAGAACAAAGTTATGGTAAACATAAAAAGCGCTTCTGTAAAAAAAGTACTTTCTGAATTTAAAAAACTCTCTGAAAGCAATCCTGAAAAATATACTGAATTTATAAAGCAGTATAACAGACC
>WRCW01000001.1 GCA_009783755.1 Spirochaetaceae bacterium | reverse complement strand
TCAAAAATTGCCAAAAGAAGAAATCGAAGAAATGAAGCAACGCTTGATGCAAATAAAAACAAGTAAGTAATAAGAAATAGCCACAAATATAATATAGTAAAATCCAACTGTTAGGCAGATGGCTTGTGTTTATTTTTTAGGCAGCAGTTGTGAAAGGTAAGTAGATAAAAGATCCTTGTATTCTTCCTCTATTTTTTAATCTAAATGGTATCTGGCTTTCAATAGCAGCATCAGACCTTCTTTCAGCAATAATAACAGCATTTTTCTTTTTCAGAGAGATCAGGATTTTGAGGAAAAAGGCTGGGAAATAGAGACATCCTGAGCTAAATAGCAATCCTTAGTAATTTATTGAGAGTTTCTCAGTTGCTAGACTTTTTTCACTTATTTAAAATTATTCTCATTTCTATTTTTTTCAAATTTTTAAAATAATTTTTAGAAGAAAATCAAATGATGGATTATAATCTCACTTTCAAATCTGAAAATATTAAGCTACTTTATTCCAATTAATTCAATTCAGCCAAGTTCTTTTTAGGCTAACTTCTTTCCCTTATGGTCATTATTATTTCATTCTCTAGGTTTTTTAAAAAACTGTCGCGCCTGGGCCAAACGAGAACTTACAGAAAATGTTGGTACATCATTAAATAATTCATTTTCAAAACAGCAAAAAATAATAATTATTAATGAATGACTTGTTGTATTATAGATTGTTCCTGGATTAATGTAAGTATAAGTTCCTATAGTTGTAGCACTTCCTGATGTTGTATATGTATTACGTGTTGCACTTCCATTTTCAGAAAGAATCATAAAATAATCGAATCCAAGTTGGTATGTTTCCCATGTTGCTCGTATAAGTGCATTTTCCCTAACAGTTGTAATATCTGTAGATGAATTTCCTATAGATTCAATTTTTAATACTCGCCCTTGATACTGAGCCCAATTAATTCCCATAACTTCGACAGCGTTTGCAACTTGAATTGATGTTGACTTTGGAGTAGAAGCACAACTAATCAAGACAGCAATCAATAATAAAATCATAATAAAATATATTAATGATATTTTTCTTTTCATCTTATTGTATCCTTCATATTCATACGTTGATATATCCTTTATTTTGTCATTTTTTTTGATTATCCTAAATATGCCGCAACCAAATATCGTACAACGTTTATATAGTAACTGATATTTTGCGCTTGACAAGAATAAAAAAGGAAGCATTTTTATGGGTGCAAACAAATATGCTGAGACACAACATCACAAAGGTACTCATGTAGACTTGTATTTTGATCAGCTCAATCCACCCACCATAAAGCAATCAAGCAGCGATTTTATTATATGAAATACGTTCTTTCCTCTTTATTTATATTTTCTAATTTTATCTCTGTCAATAATCAATTGAGATAAACTGTAATATTCTCTTCCATTGCTTTTTATTTGTGAACCAGAACGGACACTTTGATTGATATCATTTATTGTAATTATTGTTTCAAATGTTCCATATAATGAATGTGCTGCTACAAACAAATGTTCAATATCATATTCACCTAATCTAAAATTTACTGTCTTCTCCCAAGATTCACCTGGTTTCATATACAATTCTTCCTCAACATTACCTAATATATCTTTGTAAATTATTACAGTCCACTCACTATCCGTTGAAGTATTTTTTGCCAAGTAAGTAACAGTTATATTAGTATAGCTTGATTCAATTAATGACGTTGTTAAACAACCTATTAAAGAGAAACTAATTAAAACAATAAGGATTTTTTTCATAAAATAGCTCCAAATCATTAAATTATAATTTGCTCTAATAAATGTCTATATATATTATATCAATATTCAAACCAATTTTGTTGGCATTCTATATAACTTTCTATACATACCATACAGGTTACAAAACTAGCAAGCAGCTCCACTCTTTATCGTTTATCCCTGTCAATTATCTTCTTCTCTATCTATTTTATTTTTATATTCTCTACTTCCAAATAACTAATTATGCAATACTATATTGATGATGCCATATGTAATTTCTGCTCTAGTTTTAGACGAAAACCGAGAATATTTAGCAGTTTCATAATAGTTTCAAATGATGGGTTACCTGCCGGAGATAGCGATTTATACAAACCTTCGCGAGTTATCCCTAGATCACGTGCAATTTGAGTCATACCTTTTGAGCGGGCTATATCACTAATTACAGATAATAAAAGCTCTGTATTATTTTCTTCAAACGCATCTTCAAGGTATGCTATTATATCTTCTTTTGTTTCGATATGTTCAGCCATATCCCATTTAATTATTTTCATATCGCTACCTATCTTTATTGTAACCTATAGTTTACAATACATCAAGAGTATTTTAATTAAACATCGCTATTGCAGTCCTGCTAAGCACCTTCTTCGCCATCCTGCTCATCATCAAGCGAAAAAGAGTCCGGCAATTTTTTTGTAGTAGAAGCGCCAAGCTGCCTTAAGTTATCAGAAAGCCTTACAAGATTCCCTTTGCCGGTTGACAGTTTATTAAAAGCAGAATCATAACTTTTTCTTGCGTTATCAATTCCTTTGCCTACATTTTCAAGATCAGTAACAAAGCCAATAAATTTATCGTAAAGCATCCCTGCTCTTCTTGCAATTTCTCTGGCATTCCTAGTCTGGTATTCATACTTCCATACATTTTCAATTGTTCTTAGCGAAGCAAGCAAAGTCGAAGGACATACCATTATTATATTTTTTTCAAAAGCAGTTGTAAAAATTGTATTATCTGCCTGTATAGCAGCCGAGAAAGCCCCCTCAATAGGGATAAACATAAAAACAAAATCAAGGGAATTTATTCCAAGCAGTTTATGGTAATCTTTATCTGAAAGTATTTTTATATGATTACGGATCGATATAACAAGATCTTTCTCGCTCTGATTTTTTTCATCTTCTGAATCTGAAGATACAAGCCTGTCGTATGCAACAAGAGAGACTTTGGAGTCAATAACAATATCTCGCCCTTCAGGAAGATGCACTATAACATCTGGCTGGCTTCTTTTTCCATCAACAGATTTAAGACTTTCCTGTATTTCAAACTCCCGTCCTTTTACAAGACCAGATTTCTCAAGCACTTTTTCAAGGATCATTTCTCCCCATGTTCCCTGAGTTTTTACCTCTCCTTTAAGGGCTTTAGTAAGATTTCCAGCTTCTTCTGTTATCTGCTGGTTGAGTTTTGCAAGGTGTTGTATTTCTGTTTTAAGAGATGCTCTTTCAGATAGATCCTGCTCCCTTGAAAATTCTATCTGCTTTTTAAAATTATCGATCTGCTCCCTGAATGGCCGCAGAAGATGTTCAAGGGTAGTGTTTGTTTGCTGGGAAAAAACTTTATTTCTGCTTTCAAAAATATCGCTTGAAAGTTTTTGAAAATGAGCGGAAAGTTCTTCTTTTGCATTATTTAAAAGAACTATTTTTTCGCCAAACTGGCTTCTCTCTTTTTCAAGAGTAGTCTGCAGTACAGATATTTTTTCCTGCATTGAAGTGATCCGTTCTGTTAAATTTTCTACTTTTTCATTTTTTTGATTAATTTCCTGTTTCTGTTCATTAAGCCGGGTCTCAAATCCTGTTATTCTTTCCGTTAACGCAGCTTTTTCCACTCCTGCTTCTGATTTTCCTTTTTCATAAGAACGACGGATATTGCCTTTCAAAATCAGATATGTAACAAGAATTCCTATTACTACTCCTATCAATACAGAAAAAGCAATAATAAATATATCTATCATAAAATCTCCCAATAATTATTTCATACCATTATATAAACATCTGATATTTTTTTCTACTTTAACTTAAGGAATTGTATTTTTGATTTTATAAAATAATCACAAGCCTGCAACTTCTTTTCCGGAAAAAATAAGAATTTCAGGCCTGTACTCAAAGTGCATGTTGTCAAATGGCAACCATTTGCCGCCCCATACAAAGCCATATTTTTCAAAAATTCTTATAACTTCAGGATGAACCATCCACCGCTGCGAATATGGGACAGAGTACCATTTTTCATTGTAATTTGATGTCCAGTTCCAATATATTTGTTTATTTCCAAGTTTTTTTGGATTAATATCCATTGCAATCCCAAAGCTGTGATAGCTTTTGCTTTTGCTGTTTTCAATATCTCTCCAAATAAAAGTTGATGCTGACCCAAGAGAAGAAAGGAATTGTTTTACTTCTGGATTTCTTAATGCAGCTTCTTTTATCTCTTTATCAATTGCATAATATCTGTCAATTATACTATCATGAGCTTCTGCTCTAAATCCCAAAATATTTATAACTTTAAGATGCTTCTGGATTTCTTTAAGATTTTTTCCGCCATATAATGTTTCAAGAAACGTATTATCTCTTTGCAGATTTTCCCTGATATTTGTATAACGGTTAAATCTTTCAAGCATTTGTGCATCTGCTTCTTTTACAATTTCAGGCAGCTCATCCGGATACTTGTAAAATCCATAAGATCTATATTTATCTTCATCAGTCTTTTTATTAGGGGGAAGAAGTTTTCCTCCTGCCCAGTAAAGATCTACGCCGCGAATAGTTATTAGCCAATCATCATTTACATATTTTATTTCATCAATAAAATTGGAATATGCCCGGTATAAAGCTTTTACTTCATCAGGCATTTCTTTGTTTTCAGAAAATTCAAGTATCCTGCCTCTATGCGGCGACACGCTTGGTAACACCTCTGTGCTTGAGGGGGATATTTCCAAATCATACAGGTCAGAGTTTTTAGTAACGACCCTATTATCAATACAAAAGAGAAAAATAATTGAGAAAAATATTATTAAACATAAAATCATTATTTTCTTTTTGATCATATCAAATTCTTTATAATTTCATCACAATAATTGTGCAAAAAATATTCTTTTACTTTTTGTATCGGTACCATAGGCATCAGCCACATCAATTTGGTAACTGCTGCCTCATATATCATATCATGTGTGCTTATAGCGCCTGCTTTCATGGCTTTTTGTCCAACTTCATAAATTGAAAGATCAACAACGCCCTTAAAGCACTGTGTAGAAATTACAACGATAATATCTGACAAAACTGCTTTCTCAACCAAAGGCAAAAGATTTTCTCCCAGATATGGAAGACCGCCAGTTCCAAAAGATTCTATAATAATTGCCGAAGGTTTAATATCAATTATTTTATTTAAATAATCTGATGAAAACCCGGGAAAAAGTTTTATTGGAAAAATATTTTTTTCAAACCTGATCTCATCAATTGAATTGTATGAAAAATCATCAAGTCCTGTTTTATCTATAAATGGAATAATATTAATTTCTGCTTTTCCATTATTTATATTCCCAATATCATTATAAGAAACAGAGATAAAAGCATCTGCGGATTGAGAATTTATTTTTCTTACCCTTGTTCCATGCATAAGTTTTCCATTAAAACATATTGAAACACCGCTTTGCCCTTTCCCAATTAATACACTCATAAATTTTATTGAGTTTTCCAGATTATAATTTGCGTCTGTATCAGGATATGAGGCAGGTATCATAGCCCCTGTTAATATTACAGGTTTTAAAAGATTGCCTAATGTATATGAAAGAATTGATGCGGTATATGCCATTGTGTCAGTGCCATGAGTAATTATAAATCCATCAAACAGGTTTTTATTTTCATATATTTTTTTTATTATCAAGATCCAGTCATTGGGATTTATATTGGTACTGTCTTTTAGGAAGATGGGGCAAATTGCAATTTTTGCAGAATGATTTAGTTTATGTGTCTTGGAAAATAATGTATTGATCTCATCAGAAGGAATAAGTCCTGCCCCTGCACGCTTCGCGTCTTTTTTTGAGACAATAGTTCCGCCTGTAGTTATTAAAAGAATTTTCAAGTTCTTTTTCCATATTTAGAATTATTTCAGCCTGTAAACTTCTGCTCCCTGCGACACCATCTTGGCTATTGCCTTTTCCCCATCTCCTGCACTTACATCTACTGCTGCGATTGCATCAGAAAGAATCTTGACTTTATATCCAAGCTTTAGTGCATCCATTACTGTACTCGCTACACAGTAATCGGTCGCAAGCCCGCACACCCACACTTCTTCTATATTCAGTTTTTTAAGTTGAGAATCAAGTAATGTTGCTTCAAACCCTGAATATGCATCCTTTGAAGCAGTATCTGCTTTTGATACTATAAAAGATTTTTCAGGCACATATATATCCTGATGAAATTTCGCACCTTTAGTTTCAGCAACACAATGAGAAGGCCACATTCCCCCATATTCTTTAAAGGAACAATGATCTGCAGGATGCCAGTCTCTGGTAAAAACAATAACCTCATCTTCATCTTTAAATTGCTTAATATACTGATTTATTACAGAAACTATTTTATCTCCCTCTTTTACAGCAAGGGAACCTCCGGGACAAAAATCATTTTGCATATCTACTATGATAAGCGCTTTTTTTATACTGTTACAACAACAATTGTTATTCATCATAATTAACCTTCTGAAGTCTTGGATTAGGATTATAACCTCTTCCTTCTTTTGCACAATTTTTTCCATTGACTTTTACAACATCAGCTGTAAAATCATAATCCCCGCGAATAAGATAACTTCCTACGCCATAAGCATCAACAGGAACTCTTCTGGAAACAAATTCGCGTATTTTTTCCGCATCAAATCCGCCCGACACAGTTATCTTTACATTTTTAAAACCTTCTGCATCAAGCTTTTCCCTTGTTTTAATAACAAGTTCGGGGATAACTCCGGTTGGTTTAAAATTTCCCATCATTTCAAAGATAGATTTATCAACCATCTTTTCTGAGGTGTCAAGCCTTACTCCCCACAGTTTATCACCAAGTTCACGCGCGCACTTTAAAGCAGTATTTACACAATCGTTATGGAAATCAACAAGCGCAACAAGATTTGTTTCAGGATATGATTCATAAAATATTTTTGCAGCAGCAACATCATCACCTTCAAGACATGCGATCATCGCATGAGGAGCAGTACCAGATGCTTTTGCACCCCACCATTCACCCTGCGCAAGTGTTGAGACTGCAGAAGCGCCACCTACCCATGCTGCATATCCATCACCACTCTGCACTCCCCAATGGTCAAAACGTGCAGGGAAGAAAAGAACAGGAACTCCTTGTGCAGCTTCTACAACTTTTCTTACATTTGTTGCTATTCTTGTTCTTCTTGCAAGAATACCAAGGTAAATTGTTTCCAGATGCGCAAATGTTGTTATTCTCCCTTTTATATGCATTACACTTTCCCAGGGAGCTATTTCATCTCCATCTCTTAGTGTAAATATTTCTATATCATCAAATTCACTTATCCATAAAGAGTCAAGTTCTTTACCAATTTCCATTCTTTCTGAAAGAATATTTAAATAACTTTCTCTATCTTCAAGAAAATATATTCTGGCTTTCTTTTTAAGTTCTATATATTTATCAAAAAGTTTGTATGCTTTGGGGTAATCGGAATATTTCCCTGTAGCAAGCTTTAGCACTGCAAGACATTCATCTATACCACAAATTACTGCATTATTTTTTTGAAACACCTGCATTATTACCTGAGGATCTATGTTGTGCTCTTCAAGAGCTATTTTTTCTCTCCAGAAATATATATCGCTTCTGTAACCTCTTCTAAATTCCTGAACAGGCAGATCAAAGACATAACTCTTAAGCCGCTCATTTTTGGATGAATAAACCTTTTCAATATTTTCTGTATTGTTTGCCATTTCTGCACCTTTAAATCCTTGATTTTTCTATTTTCCAAACCAAGCAATTGTTAAAAAATAGTATATCATTTTAATCAGATCTTTTCATTAGGATTTATATTATTTGATAAGAAATTATATAGAAAAGCGCTAAAAAATTCAGATAATTTGATTTCTATTCATTAAGACATTTTTTATTATAAAAATCAGTAAGTTCCTGATCACTCATTGTATTCTGACGCCCATCCTCATAAAGAGAATCGATCCACTCTTTCATTTCTATTACAACAGAATCTGTCTTGTTATAAATTTTCCCATTTGTTAGCTCTGTATGGTTATTTAACCAATATGTTATTCCTGCAACACCTGAAACATTATTTATAATTACACTTGGTTTCTTGTTTAATATTTTTTCTGTATCAAAAATATTATAAATCTCCTCATCTTTAATAAGGCCATCAGCATGAATACCTGCTCTTGTCTGATTAAAATATTTTCCTACAAATGGGGTCATAGAAGGAATCTTATAACTTAAATTATTTTCATAATAATGAGCTATTTCTGTAATTACCGAGGGATCCATTCCATCCAGAGAACCTTTTAATGAAGCATACTCAAAAACCATTGCTTCAAGCGGGATATTGCCTGTTCTTTCTCCGATACCAAGCAGTGAACAGTTGACAGCGCATGCTCCATAAAGCCATGCTGCTGTAGCATTTGCAACTGCTTTATAAAAATCATTATGTCCATGCCACTCAATACGCTCTGATGGAACACCTGAAAAGTGCTGAAGCCCTGAAATAATTCCCGGCACACTTCTTGGCATTGTTACACCTGAATAAGGTATGCCAAATCCTAAAGTATCACATATACGAAATTTTATTGGTATGGATGCTTCTTCTGATAAATCCATAAGAGCATTTACGAACGGAACTACAAAACCATAAAAATCTGCTCTTGTAAGATCTTCGAGGTGGCATCTTGGAGCAATACCTGTTTCAAGCGCATCTTTTACAACTGCAAGATAATGGTCAAATGCCTGTCGTCTTGTCATTTTTAATTTTTTAAATATATGATAATCTGAGCAGCTTACAAGAATACCGCTTTCACGTACTCCAATATTTTTTATTAATTCAAAATCAGATTTATTTGCTCTTATCCATGTTGTAATTTCAGGATATTTGTACCCCTTATCTCTGCATGACTCCATAGCATCTCTGTCTTTTTTGCTGTAAACAAAAAATTCTGATTGCCTGATTATTCCATTAGGACCACCAAGCCTGTGGAGAAACTCATATAAGTCCACTATTTGCTCAACTGTATATGGAGTTCTTGCCTGCTGACCATCCCTGAAAGTTGTATCTGTTATCCAGATATTTTCAGGCATATTCATATCTACTTTGCGGTGATTAAAAGGAATATTTGGAACATCATAATATGGGAAGATATCTCTATATAGTATAGGTTCATTAACATCCTGAAGCTCATATCGATGAGGTTCAAATTCCAGCAAGTTACTTCTTCTGCTGATAATCAATTTAACTACATCCTTACTTTTAGTTGTTTTACTAAAGATACTAATAGAGAGAGAAGATGTCAAATTTTGAGATTATTTTAATCTTTTTTTATGGATGAGTAGAGATGATATGCTGTATCCGGACCCACAAGCCTTTTTGCAGTTTCATGATTTTTTATTTTACTGCGGCCTCTGGCAATTAAAGATCTGTAAAAATATTTTTTCTTTATGTAGACATGATTTCTTTCTATCTGATTTTCGTTAATAATATCTTCTTCTTCCATAAGTTAAACAGGTCTTATCGACAAAGAAGGACATCCAGGAACACAATAGCCGCACATTATACATTTTTCATTATTTATAAAAGCTTTCTCATTTATCATAGTTATTGCAGAAGAAGCACAAGTCTCAATACATTTTCCGCAACTAAGACAGGCTCGTTGCACAACTTGATATCTTTTACTGGATCCTTTTAATGTGGGATTTGAAAAACCAGAAGTATCTTTTGAATTAAAGTAAGAAAGATTATAATCAACCTCTTCTTCGCTAACCATTCCCATAGCAATTGGATAGTTTCCAAGAGATCTTGCATACAGGAGCGCCTTATTATAGTCTTCAAGAAGATTTCCCCCTGCAAGTACTTTCATAAGATATATACCTTTGCCTGCATCCCTGCATTTTACAATTGCTTTTTCCATATCAGGGAGAGTTCCCCCTATTATGCCCATCCCTTTAAAATTTACCAGAGGGAACACAATATCAAGTTCTTTAACTTCAGCAGCCAGAGAAATAACTTCAGCAGAATGGCTGGCCACACCTGCAGCTTTTATCTTTCCCTTTTCTTTGAGATCAACTAACGCTTTTAAAGCGCCGGCACGTATCTTAAACAGATTTTTATCGCCTCTTGCTGCATGCAAATGGAAAATATCAATTTTATCAAGTCCAAGAAGTTCAAGTGCTTCATAGACAGCATTCTGCATATCATTATATTCAGGAACATTGCTTTTTGAGGCTATTACAGGAACAATACCTGTTGCATCCATTGCTTTTTTTATTGGTAAGTATGTTTTATATGACTGGGCAGTATCTACAAAGTTGATTCCAGCTTTTAATGCTCTTGCAATAATTGAAGCGCCATATTCAACATCCAGATTTTTCTGCATAGGCCCCATAGGCAAAGCGCCAAAACAAAGTTCTGTAACCTCTATTCCAGTATGTCCAAGTTTATATGTTTTCATGATTGATATTTTATTAGTTTTTTCATAAATTGTAAATTAGTATGGAAATTATAAATATAAAAACTGAAAGAGTTTTAATAAGAAATCTTGTCAAAAGCGATGCAGAAGATTACTTTCAGATATTTGGCAATCCTGTTATTGCTAAATACGATGATTTTTCTCCTATAACAAGAGAAGAAGCTGATGAAAATATAAATGACATTATAATAGCATACTGCAACAACGGGCATGAAAAAGAGTTCGGAGTAGAGCTTCAAGCAGAAAATAAAATTATTGGGGTGCTTTATCTTAAAGAAGAAGATAGTTATTTTTCAACAGGATACCATTTTAACGAAGAGTATCATGGGAAAGGTTTTGCTACTGAAGCTGTCAAAGCATTTATAGATTATCTTGAAAAAAATTATTCTAAAGAAATAAGAGCTATAGTGGATCCCCTCAATGAACGATCTATAGAATTGCTAAAAAAGTTGTCGTTTATTTTTCTTGAAGAAAAGAAAACAAAAAAAGAAGATAACACTATAATGATTGAATATATTTATAAAAAATGCATGTATGCAGGTAATTGAAGATAGATTGTTTTTAATATAACTTTAATATGTGAAGAAACCTGAAATTCTTTCTCCTGCAGGAGATATCGAATGCATCAAAGCAGCATTTGCAGCAGGAGCTGATGCAGTATATTTTGGACTCCCTTTTTTTAATGCAAGACAAAGGGCAAAAAATATTGAACCCAAACAATTACCTCTTATTGTTTCAGAAGCAAAGCTTAGGGGAATAAAACTATACCTTACTTTAAATACTCTTATCACAGAGGAAGAAATTCCGTCTCTGCTTGATGCTATTGATACTGCAATGATATCAGGAATTACAGATTTTATAATACAAGATATGGGGATTCTTTATATTTTAAAAAAGATTTATCCAATGGCAAAAATCCATATCTCAACCCAGGCAACAACACATACTAAAGGACAGATAGTATTTTTTTCAAAGTGCAACATCGCAAGAGTAAATCTTGCAAGAGAACTCTCCCTTTCTGAAATCAAAGAAATTACAAAATTAGCACATAAAAATAATATTGAAACAGAAGTCTTTATACATGGTTCATACTGTATCTCCTATTCTGGACAATGCTATTTATGTTCTTTTCTGGAAGGGTGTTCAGGGAACAGAGGATTATGCCAGCAAAATTGCAGAAGGCTTTATAAAAAGGGGAATAAAAAAAGCTATTATTTAAACCTCAAGGATAACAGTGCGCTGGAGCACTCATCGGAACTCATGGATACCGGAGTTGACTCTTTAAAAATAGAAGGACGAATTAAAAGTCCTGCTTATGTCTATTCAATAATTAAAGGATGGAAAACAGTTCTTAATAACAAAGAAAAAAAAGATACAGCAATTTTGCTTCTTGATGGAGTTTTTAACAGGCTGTTTACATCAGGATATCTTTTAAACAGTGTCAGTAATAGTATGTTTTCAGAAACTCCCCTTGACCGTTCTCTTAAAAAAATTGCAGAAGTTCTGTCTTACAGTGCAGACAACTTTTTACTTGAAATCAGCCATCAGATAAAATCTGATCTTCCATCTGAAATAATTATAAAAGATAAATATGGATATTTTATATGCACAGCTATAGCAGAAAATATTGTAAGCAATAATACAAAAGAAAAAACTGATAAACAAAGTTTTAAAAGAAACGATAAACCAATTTTATATAAAATAAAAATAACAGGCAAACTGGATGGAAAAATAAAAAAAGGGAATGAGGTATTTGCATCAAGACCAGCCCTTGAAGCAGGAGAAATAGAAAAAACAATTGAAAGTACTGTGTTCAGAAAAATTCCTGTATCAGCAGAAATATCCGCAGCATCAGGAGAACATTTTAATCTTAAACTTACAGCGATGAACAAGCATGGGATATATGAATCTGAAAACCCTCTTTCTATATCAGTAAAGAACTCTACTTCTAAAGAAGATATTTCAAAACAACTTTCAAGATTTGGTAATACACCATTTGAACTTGAAAATATTATTTTTAAAAAATGGGAAAATAATGCTTTTATCCCTTCGAGCTTAATAAACATCGCCAGAAGAAAATGTACAGCAGAAGTTCTGGAGACCATAGATTCTCCAAGAAAAGATGTTTTTCTAAAACAATATTACACTTCCGGTGTGCCATCAGTCACTACAATAGATACCGATTTTCATCGGTATGACATAAAAAACAAGCTCTCTGTTCTTATTGATAACATTGTTACAGCAGAAAAACTAAAATCATTATATGGAGAAAAAATCGATATAATACTGGAAGTCAATGATCCAACAAGTAATACTAATATAGATAAAACCTTTACCCTTTTTTTTCCAAGTGTAATTGAATATAGTGCAGAAGAAAAATATAAACAGCTTATAAAAAGTTGCAATAATAAAATTATTTTAAATAATACATCTTTTATAGAAACCATACTGGATTCAGGGAAAGAGTGGATCGCAGGTCCTTTTTTAAACATCACAAATACTCTTGCACTAAAACTGTTTTCAGAAGTATCAGATTGCAGAGGTGCAGTAGTATCTCTTGAACTTTCACTTGATCAAATAAAACTATTGGCGGAAAGATCAGATCTGCCACTATACTGCTTTATATATTCTGCAGTAAAACTTATGACAACAAGACAATGTCTGCTTGAGTACAAGTGCGGGAAAAAAATAAGCGACAGCAGTTGTTACTATAATTGTTGCGGAGAAGCTTTTCTTGATGAAATAAATGGCAGAAAATTAAAAATATATAAAAGAAAATGGAATTATACAGAACTATATGACACCAATTTTTTGTTAGCTCTTGAGATTGTTTCTGCTATTAAAAATGATGCACCTTGCTTTAAAGCTTCACCTGCAATCACTCGCTCAACAGACAAGGGGGTGCTGCACAACCCCCTCAGCACGAACAAAGTATCAAACTTTATTATAGATTTAAGAAACTTTAGCTTTGCTGAGCATAATTCTGATACAATACCTATAATTACAGAACTTTTTATTAACTACCTGGAAAATCCATCCTCTGGCAATAAAATTAAAATTACAAAATTATTTAAAACCACATCAAAGGGAAATTTAAAAAAAGGGATTTAAAACAAATATCAATGTTTTACCTATAATAATTTTATAGCGCTGAAATCATTTTTTGTGTTATAATATTGCGTGCAAATTATAAATGCCATATGCAGCAAAATAAAAAAATATTACCTATACATTCTTGTTCTTCCGGCAGTCAGCATATTGATCTATCTTCTTTCGCTTAATATTTTAAAAGAAGTTGAAGAACTCATGCTATATAAATCTAAAATAGATAATATCTACAGCAAATGGATTGAGATGAAATCCGATGCATTAAATTACTTAAAATCAGATAAACAGGAAAATATAAAAGCAAAACTTAATAAAAGCATTGATATTTTTAAAAGAGATTTTAGTTTTTTATCAGACAGTAAATTGAACCACTTCAATAAAGCATCTCCAGAAGTCATAAACAATATTATGCCTGTAATTATTTTATGGGATGAAATTCAATTAAACATGATAGAAATAGCAGAAACGCCTGCTGATTTTAAATATTTTACAGATCAAATCTACTGGCTGACAAATGATACTGTTATTTTTGAATATAGTCTTAAAGAACTTATAAGATGGTTTGATGTTTATAATAAAGGACAGCTACTTTTTCATTGGCGTCTATTTTTTCTATTTACAGTTATAATACTTGGTTCCGCGTTATTTGTCAGAATAATATTAAAAAAATATTTGAAAGAAAAAAAAGCACGGGAGAAAACACTTAAAATAATGAATTCAATTGTATCAGAAAGAGAGACAGAAAGATTAAGGTTGGCTTTAGATATCCATGACACAATCGCCCAGAATCTCTCTTTTTCAAAAATGCTCTGTTATGATTTAAATGCCCAGGCTCCTATAGGAGAGACAATGAAAACAATAGATAATCTTACTGAAATAATTACAAAAACAACAAGTCAAATTCGCAGTATAATATATGATCTTATGCCGCCTGAGCTGGAAAATAATAGTATAGAAAATGTTTTCTATGACTATTGCAATTCTTTTCAGGAAAAAACCTATATAAATATAAACCTTGAAATAAAAGAATTTCAAAATATATCAATAAATAAATCTCAACAAATAACTCTCTACAGAATTTTGCAGGAGTGTTTATCTAATGTTTACAAACATTCTAGTGCAAAAAATGTTAATGTTCTGTTTTCCATAGATTCTCCTCACATATTCCTGAAAATATCTGACGATGGAAGAGGATTAAAGCCTCCTGTTTTTGAAACTGAAAGTAGTTATCAGCATATAGGCCTAAGGGGGATACAGGAAAGAATAGATATTTTTGATGGTGAAATGGAGATAACAAATAAACCTAAAATAGGCTATACTATTTGTATAAAAATGGTATTAAAGGATACTAACGATGAAAGATAAATACTCTGTTGTAACCATTGACGACCATTCTCTTATACGAGAAGGGATAAAATCAATAGTAAACAAAAGCAATAAATTCAATATTGCAGGAGAAGCAGATAACGCAGATGATGGATATAAAGTTGTCACAAAGATTAGACCTGATATAGTATTGCTTGACATATCACTTCATGGTCAATCAGGTTTTGAAATAGGAAAAAAACTTCTTAAAGAAGATCCATCCATTAAGATAATAATCCTCACCATGCATTCAAAAACTCAATATATTATAGATGCTTTAAAAAATGGAATTAAAGGGTATATACTTAAAGATAATTCGCCTATTAATCTCATAACAGCAATGGAAAAAGTTATTCAGGGAGAAATATTTATTGATAGCTATATTTCAAATAAAGTTATATCTGAACTTTTACCAGATAACGTAGAAAAATCAGAAATTTCCATGAATAAATCATCTTATGAATCTCTTACAGAGAGAGAACAGGAAATTCTTAAAAAGCTTGTTAGCGGACATTCAACAAGAGAGATAGGCAGCGAATTATTTATAAGTTTTAAAACTGTTGAAAACCATAAAGCTAGTATTATGTCAAAACTTAAATGTAAAAATATGGTTGAGCTTATGAGATTTGCTCTTGAAACAGGATTAGTAGATTTATCTGCTAACTGATTTTTTTTCTTTATATAAAAAAGCTATTATTGCTGCTACAAGAGCAAGAAGGATTACAGATAAACAGCGGTAAACTGTATCAAGACTAATATGATTTAAAAGGCGAAAAGCAGAAACAGGACCTATAGCGCTTGCCAAATCTCCTACAGTAAAAACAAATCCCATTGAACGTCCCTGACTATTTTTTTCAACAGCATGATCTCCTACCAGGGTTCTTACTAATACATTTATACTTCCTGTTGGAACTGTGCACAATAACAATCCTAAAAGAGTCAGATAGGGTGGAGCTAATGTTATTATAAAAAGTCCGGCAACTCCAAATAATAAAGTTATTGTAACAACATATAACCTGTTTTTAAATTTATCAGCAACTGATCCTATAATAGGATTAATGCACGTTTCTATACCTGCTTTTACCCCTCCTATTATGCCTGTCAAAGTTGATATCCCAATAAAAACTATAAATGGAGATATTTTTTCTTTTGTAATAATACTAATTAAAGAAGCTATAAAGGCAAAAACAAAACGAGAAGTACCTAAAATGACTGCATAAAGCAATAAAGTTAAATCTAATTTAACTGAATAATTTTTCTTAAAATTGGTAAAAGATATTTTTTCTTTTTTATGAGTTTTAGCACCTGGCAAAAAAATAAAAACATAAATAGCTCCTCCCAAAGCAAGAAACCCATTAACAGCCATTGTTGACTGAAACCCTATTTTATCTGAAAGGACACCACCGAATACAGTACCCAAAATATGTCCGACAGAAATCCAAAAATAATGCAACCCAATCAATTTGCCTCTATTTTCAACAGTAGTTTCTTCAAGCAATATACTTGTTCCTGCAATATTGATACCTGACCATGCAATTCCCCATAAAATTCTTGCAATAAAAAGAATAGTAAATCCATAACAAAATCCAAAAAGAAAATAAGAAACAGCGCCAATAAACAAGGATGAAACAAATATTTTTTTTGGATTTCCAAAATCTACGAGATATCCAAAAACACTATTAGTTACTAACCGTACTAGCCTATTGACTCCCATTAAAGTTCCTGCATCTGAAAGAGAGATTCCAACTATACCTACATAAAGAGGCAGTACTGTATAAATTGCAGAATCCCCAATTATTGCAAGACCAGATCCCAACCATAGAGAAGCTATTATTCTATAAAATCGTTTTTGTTCACTATTATTATTTGACATAATTATTTTTTAATATTTAGACACGAGCAATTATATCTTATAAAAATGATTATTACCAATATAAGAAGAATTAATACTAAAGCCATAAATCTAAAAACTACATCCATGCTAATAAAGGAGAGTATACCAAAGCCAAAAATAGGCCCTGTAGCACTTGCTAAATCTCCTACTGTAAGAACAAATCCCATTGAACGTCCCTGATTATTTTTTTCAGCAGCATAATCTCCAACAAGAGTTCTTACCAATACAGGTATACACCCGCTTGGCACTGTACACAATAATAATCCTAAAAGTGTCATATAGGGAGGAGCTAACGTCATTATAAAAAGCCCTGCAACTCCAAACAATAAGACTATTATAACAACATATAACCTGTTTTTGAATTTATCCGCAATTAATCCTATTATAGGATTAAAGCAGGTTTCAAGCACTGTACGAGTCCCTCCTATCAGACCAGTCAAAGCAGCTACTCCTATAAAAACCATATATGGAGATATTTTTTCCTTTATAATAATACTAAGCAAGGAAGCTATAAAACCTAAAGTAATAAAACGGGAAATAGCAAAAATAGCTGCATAAAGTGACAAGGTTAAATCCAATTTAAATATATAATTTCTTTTTAAATTGGCAAAAGATATTTTTTCTTTTGTTTGCTTTTCTGTACATGGAAGAAAAAGAAGAACAAAAAAAGCACCGACAAGAGCAAAAAAGGCGCTAACAAGCATTGTTGCCTGAAACCCTATTTTCTCAGAGAGAAATCCTCCGATAACATATCCCAGAATACATCCAACAGAGATCCAGAAATAATGCAATCCAACCAGTTTGCCTCTGTTTTCAACAGTAGTTTCTACAATTAATATGCTTGTTCCGCCAATAATTATGCCAGACCATGATATTCCCCATAAGATTCTTGTAATAAAAAGAATAGGGAATCCTGAACAAAATCCAAAAAGGAAATAGGCAAAAGCGCCAAGAAACAGGGATGCAACAAATAACTTTTTCTGATTCCCAAAATCAAAAAGATATCCCAGAACCCCATTGGATATCAGTCTCACCCCACTGCTTACTCCCAATATGATCCCGGCTTGTGTAAGGGTAATTCCAAGTACTCCCACATAAAGAGGCAGTACTGCATAAACAACCATGTCCCCTATTACTACTAAACAAGATCCTAACCAAAGAGAAGCTACTATCTTATAAAATCGTTTTTGTTTAATACTATTGCTACTATTTGACAACTGTAGGATCCAAATTATCCCTTACCCAGTCTCCAACAAGACACATGGCTAATGTTGTGAGAAAAATAATTGTTCCAGGAATTACAGCAAGCCACCACTCACCCATAAGATAATTTCTTCCAAAAGCCATCATGTTGCCCAAACTTGTCTCAGGAGGCTGTATTCCAAGCCCTATAAAACCAAGCGATGTTTCTACTATTATTTTTTCCGGAAAATTAAGAGAAAAATTAACAATTATAATATTTGAAACATTTGGGAAAATATGTCTTGCATAAATTCTTACAGGAGATGCTCCAAGTTGCTTTACCGCTACAGCATATCCATCTTCCTGTGCAGAAAGAGCCATTCCTCTTGCAAGCCTTGCAAATCTCATCCATCCCTGTATTCCCAAAAGAAAGACAAAAAGAATGATATTATTGCCAAAAAAAGCAAGAACAAGGAGAGCCATAATAAGAAATGGCATTGCATATTGAAAATCTACAAGAGTCATAAGAATTTCATCTACAATACCTTTAAAATGAGCTGCGATAAATCCAATTACTGTCCCAACTACAGCTGTTATTATAGATCCAATAAAAGCAACAGTAAGACTTGTAAATATTGATCTGATCAGCCTGCTTAAAGTATCTCGACCAAGAGCATCTGTACCAAGAAAATATGCCGGATCTCCCCCCATAAAAACCGGTGGAAGTAACCTATTTTCCAAATTTGTCGCACGATAATCCATTGGCATCAATTGCTGGTGAAATATTGCAACAAAAAAAACAATAGCAAGCCATAAAAATGATATAAAAATCAAAGGAGGAACTTTCCTGAAAAATGATTGAATAAAATTTTCCTGCCCCAACATCTTACTTACCTCCTTTTTTTATTCTTATGCGAGGATCCAGAAATCCATAGGTAATATCAACTAGAAGATTCATAACTACAATAGTGATACTTAAAAGCAGAACAATGCCTTGTACAACAGCAAGATCTCTCGAACCTACAGATGTGACCAAAAGCCTTCCAACTCCGGGCCATGCAAAAACTGTTTCAATAACAATACTTCCTGCAACTATCCTTCCAATACTTGTTCCTACAATTGTAACAATTGGGATTGCGGCATTTGGAAGTGCATGTCCATAAATAACCCTATTTTTACTTAAACCATATGCTGTGGCTGTTCGTACATAAGGTTTATTTAATACAGAAAGCATTGTCGATCTTGTAAAACGGGAATATGAAGCTAAATAATGTATTGATGATGTAATCAGCGGCAATATTATATGCCTCCACGAATCGCTGCCGCTGCTTGGTAAAATTCTTAATCCAACACAAAAAAGAAGAATAAGCAAAATGCCAAGGAAAAAATTGGGCATACTAAAACCAAAAACAGCTGTACCCATTGCAAATCTGTCTATAAAGGTATTCCTGTTAAGAGCAGCTTTTACTCCAAGCGGTATTGAAATAAGAACAGCAAAGAAAATAGAAAGGGTTGCTAATTGGATTGTCTTTGGGAGTCTTTCAGCCATAATAACATTAACAGGTCTACGATCCCTATATGATCTACCCATATTACCTGTAAAAATATTTTTCCAGTAAGCAAAATACTGTTCAATTATTGGCCGGTCAAGCCCCCATTCTTCCCTAAATTCCTTTCGCTCCTCTTCGGTTGCATCAGAAGGAAGTATTGAATGAGATGGATCACCTGTAACTCTTAGTACAACAAAAACAAAAGTTACGACAAGTACCATTGTTATAAAAGCTCTAATAATTTTACCAAAAAAATATGTTATATGCATTTTTTACAACCTCATTTCTCAAATAAATAACATGCTACTTTATGATTTTCACTTATATTTTTAAGCTGTGGTTCTTCTTCCCTGCATCTATCAGATACAGACGGACATCGTGAAACAAATCTGCATCCTTGAGGCAAGTCAATAGGGCTTGGTGGTTCCCCTTGTAAAAGTGTTTTTTCTCTGGCTAAGGAAGGATCAGGAATGGGAATAGCATTTATAAGTGCTTTTGTGTATGGATGCAGAGTATTATTAAATAGTTCTTGACACTCTGACTCTTCAATTATTTTTCCAAGATACATTACAGCAACACGGTCGCATATATGTCTTATTATGCGAAGATCATGACTTATAAAAATATATGTCAACGATTTTTCTTTCTGAATTCTTTTTAACAGATTTATTACCTGAGCCTGAATTGAGACATCAAGCGCTGACACTGGCTCATCGCAAACAAGAAGCTGTGGATGGAGTATAAGAGCTCTTGCAAGTACAGATCTTTGCCTCTGTCCTCCACTTATTTCATGAAGATAACGATCATACATATAGCCTTCCATCCCCACAGACTCAAGTATATCTAACGCTATGTTTTTTCTTTTTGATTTAATTTCTGTTTTATGAATATCGAGCGGTTCCTTAACCTGTTTACCTATTGTCATATATGGATCAAGTGCTCCCATAGGGTCCTGGAACATAAGCTGCATATGAACGCGGATTTCTCTCCATTTCTTTGGACTAAGAGTTGTTACATCAAGACCATTAAACAAAACGCTCCCTGAGGTAGGAGGAATCATATTAAGAACAAGTCTTGCTGTTGTTGACTTGCCACATCCACTCTCTCCTACGATTCCAAAAGTTTCGCCTTTGTAAACATTAAAATTTATTCCATCAACAGCACGAAGCTTTTTATTTTTCCCAAAAAACGTAGAACCTTTAACAGCAAAATGACATACTAAATCTTTTACTTCTATAATAGGTCTCTCTTTATTTTCTAAACTGCTAACCATAACTCCTCGCTACTCTTGTATTTCAGGATAAAAGCATGCAGCTTTATGATCAATGCCAACTTGTTTAAGCTCGGGTTGGCTTTTCATACATTCTTCTGTGCTTTTTGGACATCGTGGTTGGAAACAGCACCCTTTTGGTCTATTAGTTGGAGAAGGGACTACTCCCTCTATGGGGATAAGAGGTTTATTTGTTTCATCTGTCATCTTTGGAAGAGACCTCATAAGTCCTGCAGTATATGGGTGTGCAGGATTTTTAAAAAGAATTTTTACAGGGGCTTCTTCTACAACAAGCCCTGCATAAAGAACATATACTCTCTCCACATTTTCTGCAATGACGCCCAGATCATGTGTAATAAGAATTGTTGCCATTCCCCGTTCTTTATTAAGCTTTCTTAATAAATTTAATATTTGAGCCTGAACAGTTACATCAAGCGCTGTTGTTGGCTCATCTGCAATAAGGATATCAGGGTCCCCTGCAAGAGCCATTGCTATCATTACACGCTGGCACAATCCTCCTGACAGCAGGTGGGGATAGTCCCTAAGCCTTAAAAGAGGATTTGCGATCCCTACCTGTTCAAGAAGAGAAACAGCTTTATCAATAGCTCCCTTTTTTGAACATTTTGAATGTGTCTGAATAATCTCAATTAGCTGCGAACCAATTTTTTTAACAGGATTAAGAGAAGCAACAGGGTCCTGGAAAATCATTGATATTCTTTTACCTCTTATTTTTCTTATTTCCGGCTCGGAAATTTCCAGGAGGTTTCTGTTTTCAAACATAATATCCCCTTTTGTCCTTGCTGTTTCCCCCAATATTCCAAGTATTGCCATGCAGCTAACGCTTTTTCCACAGCCGCTTTCGCCAACGAGCCCTATAACTTCCTTTTCTCTAAGTGAAAAATCCACTTTTAGGATTGCATTTATCAGCTTGCCATCCTTTACAAAATCCACCTTAAGATCACTTACTGTTAAAATCTCGTTATTCATTCACATTCCCTTATCGTATTATTGTTTAAAATTTTCAGGACCAAAATACATATAGACCTGTCTATATGCATTCCAGTCTATATTTTTTCTTTTTGCTGAAAAAACTACATTCTGATAAAGAATCATTGCTGGAGGATTAGCATCAAAAATCTCGAGCATTCTTTTTGCGCTGTTATATCTGACTTTTTGATCTGCTGTTGAATCAAGTATTTCTCCAAGTTTGTTAAACTCATCTACATCAGCTCCTTGCCAATTATGTAAAAGCTGGGCATCATATTTTGGAGTATATGTTCTCCACAAACAGCCCGATGGATCTCCATATTGATCTGTATGCGATGTATTTCTCATTCCCAATATTCTTATCTTGTTAGAATCTTCTATATTAACCTGACCCCAGTTTTCTTTTACTTCAATCTGAACATTTACTCCAGCAGCTCTCCACATCTCAACCATTGCCTGGGCAACACTTACTTCATTTGGGTAATAGTCATTTAAAATATAATAAGGAATTACTTCTCCATTATATTTTGATTTTTTTACCAATTCTTTTGCTTTATTTAGATCATACTTTGGATAAGGGATCTCTTTTACAAACATTGGGCCATATCCAGGCTCCTGCAGTCCATTTACAACTCTTGTTCTTCCAGAAAAAAGTGTTTTTATTATAAGGTCTCTGTCTACTGCAAGAGACATAGCCTGTCTTAAATTAACATCAAAATATGGCTTGTGAAGATTAAAGTAAACAGCGAGATAACTTGCGCTTGGACCGCCTTCAATTGAGAGATTTTTATCTGCTTCAACAGTTTTAATAAGATCTGTTGCTACATCACTAATAACCTGATAATCTCCGGCAATAAGACCTGCTATCCTTGCAGAAACTTCAGGAACTGCCCTGAATATAAGAGTATCTGCATATGGCTTTCCACCCCAATATTCGTTGTGCGCTTCAAGAACAAGCTGATCTGCGGGGTTGAATGACTTCACCTTATAAGGACCTGTTCCAACAGGCTCGAATGCCCAATCTTCAATATTTTTTGCTTCTTTTAAAGCTCTTTTATTTACTATTTGAAATGCAGGAAGAGATAATCTATTTAGCATTACAGGATCTGTTTGTTTTGTATGAAACCTTACTGTATATTTATTTATTATTTCAACTCTATCAAAAAGAGTCCATTGACCTGCCGCGCTTTTTGAGCCTATTACAGGATCTAATATTTTTTCAAATGTAAAAGCAACATCTTCTGAAGTTAATTCATCGCCATTATGAAATTTGACCCCTTTTCTTAAATTCACCTCAAGTGTTTTTCCATCAATATATTTCCATGATTCTGCAAGAGCAGGCATAAGACCTTTATCTCCTTTAAAATCATATTCAATTAAATTATTAAAAATATTATAGCTTACCCTGTACATACTTATTGTAAGTATTGGTGCAGCAGAATTCAATGTATCAGGAAGTGCAGGAATAGCAACATTTATAGTTGACAGTTTTCCTTGTGATCCAGATTTTTTTTCTCCCCCTCCTGTTGCAAAAACTGTGCATATCGGAAGCAGCAAAATTATAACCAAAACTAAAGTCGTAACTTTTTTCATTATTCACTCCTATATAAAGACTACTGTTATATATTATATCGTAAAATGCTTATAGTATAAAATAGAATTCTAAAAATGAAATGGGGAAAATACTCATTTTGATATAATAATATGGGAAAAAATCCTATATCTTTCTCTTTAATTTGATTATAAAATTATTTAGCGAGGAGTAATTTTATGATAAATATCAAAGGTTTTGCTATTGCAGCTAATACAGCTGAGTTTGAAAAAACCAAAAAAAGTTTTGAAGAAATAACTGACATATGTCTTAAGTCCGGGTTTATCGGCATAGAAGGACATTTTCCTATGTTTGAAAGAAAGAGCAACCAGGAACTTGAAAGGATAGGCAAACTTTTTAAAGATGCAGGTTTAGTTACTGAAACTTTTCATCTTCCATATACAGATCCTGTTAAGCATGATATTGCTACATTATATGAAGCTGACAGGAAAAAAGTTACAGATTTAATGAAGAAAACCATTGATCAGGCAGTTATACTGGGTTCTTCCATAGGAGTTATACATCCAACCACCAAAAAAGACTGTTATACAGAAGAAGAGGGAATAGACAGGCTTATGCTACAGTTGGGAAAAACTCTTGAAGCAATGCTTAAACACTGTGAACAGTATAAATTTAAAATAGCTATTGAAAATATGCTGCCATATCTTGGAGACAGGCTGGGTTGTAAATTAAAACATCTGGAAGAGATAATAAAAAGATGCGATCATCCTTTGCTTGGTTTTTGTTATGACACAGGTCATTCACTTGTATCTCATGCAGAAAAAGCACTAGATGTTTTTCATTTTATGAAAGATAGACTTATTGCTTTTCATGTTGTTGACAATGCAGGAGACAGGGATTCGCACCTTGCTCCAGGGCATGGGAATTTTTTCTGGAAAGAGTTTTTTACTGAACTTGAAAAGATCGATTATCATGGGGCAATGTGCGTGGAAGCTCCTCCGTTTTCTTATGGACCAAATTACTCTATTGAAGCATGGAAGACATTAAGAAAAGAATTAAAAATACTTTCTGGCTTTTGAGCGAAAAAGAGATTACTCAATCCCAATTAGATTTATGAAACAAAAGTAAATCAGTTAAAACTTTATGGGATACAACTATGTTTATCCGATTTCTAATTAAAAAAGATGGGGAGCTTTTAGGCCTTATAGCTCAAATACTCCCCACTTGTTTAGAAAAGTTTAGAAAAAAGCAGTTCTAAAGAACTGCTTTTTTAGTTACTGTTTGAAATTCTCAGGACCAAAATACATATAAACTTGCTTGTAAGCACTCCAGTCAAGATTTTTTCTTTTTGCTGAAAAAACCATATTCTGATAGAGAATCATTGCAGGAGGATTAGCATCATAAATTTCAAGCATTCTCTTGGCACTGGCATATCTTTCTTTTTGATCTGCTGATGTATCAAGGATTTTTCCATGATTGTTAAACTCATCTACATCCGGACCTTTCCAGTTATAAAATCTTTGTGCATCATATGCCGGAGTATATGTTCTCCACAAACAGCCTGACGGATCTCCATATAAATCCTGATGAGAAGTATTTCTGATTGCAAGTAATCTTATTTTATCAGGCCCTTCCAGATTGATCTGTCCGGAATTTTCCTTTACTTCCAACTGAACATTTATTCCTGCAGCTTTCCACATCTCAACCATTGCTTGAGTAACGCTTACTTCATTCGGATAATAGTCATTTTGAATAGGATAATTAATTATTTCTCCGTTATATTTTGATTTTTTTACCAATTCTTTTGCTTTATTAAGATCATACTTCGGGAAAGGGTGATCTTTTACATACATTGGACCATATCCAGGATCCTGTAATCCATTTGGAACTCTTGTTCTTCCAGAAAAAAGTGTTTTTATAATCAGGTCTCTGTCAATTGCCATTGACATAGCTTGCCTTAGCTCAACATCCATATATGGCTTGTGTATATTAAAATAAATTGTAAGGAAACTGGCGCTTGGACCTCCCTCTATTGTAAGGTTTTTATCTGCTTCAATAGTTTTAATAGCATCAGTAGGTACATCGCTTATAAATTGATAATCTCCTGCAATAAGGCCGGCAATTCTGGCAGAAGTTTCAGGAACAGATCTGAATATTAGAATATCTGTATTGGGTTTTCCTCCCCAGAAATCTTTATGCGCTTCAAGAACAAGCTGGTCACCGGGAATCAATTGTTTTGCCTTATAAGGACCTGTGCCTACAGGGTTAAATTTCCATTCTTCAAAACTTTTTGCTTCATTAAAAGCTCTTTTACTTACGATCTGAAAAGCTGGAAGAGTTAATCTGTTAGGCATTACAGGATCTGTTTCTTTTGTAATAAACCTTACTGTATATTTATCTACAACTTGAACCTTATCTAAAAGAGACCAGTAACCACCAACCTTTGATCTGCTTATTGGAGTATTATTTCCATAAAGTCTTTCATTAAATGTCCATGCAACATCTTCGGAAGTTAATTCATCGCCATTATGAAATTTAACCCCTTTTCTTAAAACCACTTCAAGTGTTTTTCCATCAATATATTTCCATGATTCTGCAAGAGCAGGTACAAGACCTTTATCACCTTTGAAATCATATTCAATCAAATTGTTAAAGATATTGTAGCTTACCTTGTACATAGCTGTTGAAATTGTGTCTGCTGGCTCTAATGTCTCAGGAAGAGCAGGAACTGCAACATTTATCGTTGATAATTTCCCTTGTGATCCTGATTTTTTTTCAGAACCTCCTGTTGCAAAAATACACACAGGGAGTAATAAAGCAATCATCAAAGTCACTACTAAGATTTTTTTCATAAAATTTCCTCCATTGTTAATAATAGTATATTATAAATTATTATTTTATATTGTAAATCTTTTTATTATAAAAACAGAATTCTCAAAAAAGATATGGGGAAAATACTCATTTTGATACAATAATATGGGAAGAAATCCTATATCTTTCTGCTAAATTTTAATATTAAAATATTGCCATTTAGGAACAGGTTTTTCTATTACATCTAATTTTATTTTAATACAATATCTGTGAATAACAGAAAAGATCGATTATCTTGGAACAACGTGCTCGCCTCCCTTTTTCTTATGACCAAAACTATTCTATTTAAACCTGGCAGACAATGAGGATAGAGCTAAAAACGTTAGTGGGCTTTTAGAAATATTTTCAATAAGCCAGACCTGCTTCTTTGAGATATTTTAAAGAGCCTTTATGGAAAGGAACAGGCACGCCTCTTATCTTATCATCTATCAAATCCAGATTATCAGAAATATATTGTCTTACAAGTGATGGATTTTCAAACCACAGTTTTGTAAAAACATAGGCATCATTTTCTGAAAGATCCTCAGAGCAGGCTGCAAAACATGCAGTCATAAGTTGATATTTTTCAGGAAGCCCTACTTCTGCTCCAAACTTTTCCAGAAAGAAAAATGGATACGTTTTAAAGAATTCTCTTGTTTTTATATTTTCTTCAATTCCAATTAAAATAAAATTTTCTGTTGAAGAAAAGTTAAAACCTCCATAACCAATATCATACCAGATAGAATCTACTTCCTTTTTAAGAAACATATTTATCCCTATAATATCTCTTACGCGATATATTGTTGTATTGTCAGATGTAATTCCGTAAAGTTCAAGGAAGTAGTTTAAAATATCTCCATTAACAGAGTTTTCAGAATATATAGCAATTGATTTTCCTTTTATATCTTCAATTTTTTTAATTCCATTATCTTTATATGTAATTAAGTTATAAACAGCAGGCCATAAACTAAACATAGCCCGAATAGGCTGTTCTTCTTTCCAGTAAAAGGGTTCTCCATGATAAGCAAGATTTGCTTCAGGTCCTTTTAAAAATGCTATATCAATTTTTTTATTTATTAATTGTTCTATTTTTTCATTATCAGTTAAAGGGATACTGCTATTAACGCCAATATAATCGGCATTTATAGTAATTAGTCTTGCCAGTGCAGATGCCGCCAAATAATAAGGACCTGTAGCATGTGAATTTATGAAAAGAAAACTTTTATTATAAGATAAACTCGATTTTTCTTTTTCATTACAGGAAAAAAAGAAAAATATAAAAACCAAAATTGCAACAGTAAAAAACCACAGTATTTGTTTTTTTCTTCGCGTGCTTACTCCCCATAATTGAAAGTTTTTAAAGGCACTCAAAGAAAAAATCAATTTCCCTTTCATGATTCATTTTAAGTCAGTTATTTAATATAGTAAAGGTGTAAAAAGATATTATGCGGATTTGGAAAAACTTATTTAATAAAAATGGGCCCACTTGGACTTGAACCAAGGGCCACTTGATTATGAGTCAAGCGCTCTAACCAACTGAGCTATGGGCCCCAATGACTATTATGGCTATAAATTTATATAAATAATGGCTATTTTGTCAAGTAATCGATGCAAGTATTTTTTATTGACAGTGTTTTTGATAAAAATATAAAATAGATTGGTACTATATGAAAAATAGCATTACTCCAATACCGGAAGAAAAAAAAAGACTTAGAAAAAAGATAAAAGATATTTATAAAACATTTAGCAAATCAGAAATTACAGAAAAAAGTAAAAAAATCCTGGATAACCTTAAATCACTGGAAACATGGAATAACACCAACACTCTTTTTGCTTTTCTGCCCCTTAGCGATGAAGTTGATACCAGCTGTATTATTAAAGAAGCACTAACGCAAGGAAAAAAAGTTGCTGTGCCAAGAATTAATAATAATGATATAATTTTTCACTACATTACTTCGATTTCTAAAGAAGAGTTTATAAAACATGATTACGGGATGTACGAACCTTTACATAAATCAGAATCTGTTAATATAAGTGATTTAGATAGTTCAAAAATACTAATTTTAACACCAGGAATGGCTTTTGATAAACAATGCAACAGATTAGGCAGAGGTAAAAGCTTCTATGATAGATATCTTTCTGAATATGGAAAAAATTGTATTAAAGCAGGAATTGCTTTTAGCTTTCAAATAATAGAAAATTTACCGACTGAAAAACATGATGTGCAGCTTGATTTTGTAATAACTGATAAAGATATTTTTTCCCGCACAAATCCCTGTTAGCGATAAAACAAAGAAAAGACTTTAATTAATTGGTATAACTATATTTCTTGTTTCCTGAGTCCCAGCTACCCATGTATTATTCCATTCAATAATAAGCGACTCTTTTTGCAAGTCTGATAATCCAATCGATTCATTGTATATCCTTATTTTATCATCGTCAGAATCAACAACCACAACCTCGCATGGGTATGAGCAAATGGATGGTACGATTTTGTAATGCACATCATTGCTAATATGTAGAGAATTGATGTGCCAGTGGCCAGAAAAAACAATTTTTACATTTTTATGCTGATCAATAATTTTCCTGATTATGTTAACATTTTCGATTTGTCCTATGGTTTCATAAAAATATATACTAAAGATTTTTCCTTTACTTGGTAAACCATTATCAACAAATGTCCCACATTCAGAAATAACAGCACTATGTTGAATAGGGATATGGCAAACCAAAAAAACTATTTTTCCACTATTTTCATTGAGGAAAGATTCAAGCCAATTCAATGAGCTTTCATCTATGCTGAAAAGTAAATCGCTTTTTGATACACAAACATCTAAAAACGCAATCGCAATTTTGCCAAATATTCTTGAATAACAAAAACTGCTACCATCAGTTATAACAAACTGTCTTCGCATTTCTTTTTTCACAACTTCATTGAAAGCATCATGATTTCCAGGAACAGCATACCATTCAATACCTATCGCATCTAAAATTGACTTACCGTAGGCAAAATCTTCTGCTGTTCCAAACTGTGTAAAATCACCGCAGTGGATGATTACATCAGGCTTTAGTTCACTTATCTCTGATATGACTTTTTCTTTTATCTCATCCCATTTGTTCATTAATAGCCGGTTAAACCAAATTGAGGGTTTTTTATCTTTATGAGATGTAAAGTGTGTATCTGACATAAAGAGGAATCGCATATATATACCCTTACCTGTTACTGATCGCACTTTTGTATAACAAAATTATCAAAAAGCTTTCCATCCAGATCAATAGCTTGAAATTCCAAATATTCAGGCGTCACACTAACATGGGCAAAATGAGGAATAGCGCAGCTTTTAGCTGTATGCCACGCTTTTTTATGATGAAACCACTTTGGCCTGGACCCTGCTCCACCAAGCACCATATAACGAATACCATTTAAAAAATCAACAGAAGCGTTTCTAAGAGGATGGCTGCGTTCGTACACAAGCGTATGAGAAGTGAATACTAAATCAACACCATATTTCTCAAATATTCTGCACAATGGGCGCAATGCTGCTGCATGATAAGTGCCTGAACAGTATGGCGGATAATGCATGTACACAAACTTCCACTTCGCATTACTTTTTCTTAAGCTCTCGGTTAAAAATCTTACCTGAGGATTCTCTTCTGTCAAATCCTTTGCACGCATTGGGAAATAATTTTCTTGTTCATCTATATGGTCAACTAATCGCGTACTGTCCAGCGCAACAAAATGCGCACATCCATAATCAAAATCATAATATCCATTTTTCGAAGTTGCCAAAAACTGTTTCATAAAATCTGTGTTGTGCTCATGGTTTCCTGCACAATGATAAAATGGAGTATTGCAAATGAGACTGCGAAATGGGGTAAACAGATAATCATCCCACTCATGTTTCTTTCTTCCATCCTGGACCATGTCACCAATAAACAACAAAAAATCAGGGCGTTCAACAGTAATAGCTTCCACTAAATCCCCTCTGGTTTGTAGTGTGCTCTTGCTTCCTCCAGTCTCGCTTGTAACTACAAACGAAATATTTTCATTTTCTGAAGTTCTTGTCCTGAATATATTTATAGTTGGTGAATATTTAACATGCCCCCAATATTTTTCGCTTGCTAATTCTTCACTCCCTACAGTGGAAATCACTTGATAGCAGTAATCCCTTCCGCTTTCAAGACCAAATGCTTTTACTTTGTGCATATATCCATCTTCGCCATAAAATATTCTTGGCTCTCCCTGCGGGTTATATTGTACGACGCCTATTTCTGGACAGAATGTTTTCCAAACCAGAAGTTTGGAAGTACTTTCTCTATCTGTTTCCCACATTACAGTAATTCCATCTGTCTCAGGTAATTGAAGATAAGGTGTTTTGATAAAATTCATAAAGCCTCTTTCCTTTTACAGCTATTATTAATAAAATCGTACAGATCATTCGTTCAACAACTTCTCTACTATATTAAATATCACATCACTTATTAATAAAAACAGGATTCGCCCAAGCAATATTTTTATACTCATCTTCAAGTGTAATCCGAACTACATATTTTTCAAGAGTTAAGCGTGAAGGGCGATAAAAAGATTGTCTTTGATTTACTTTTACATCTAATACCATCTTGTTGTTTATGCTTTTGAAAAACTCATCGTTTTCCCAGCAGGTCATGCCACAAAAATAAGTGGATTTCCCATCAACAAAATTTCCAAAAACTGTTATATAAACTTTTTTAACCTTTGAACATTCCAAATGCACTTTATCGTCCTGAATGAAATATTCATAGATTTGTGGTCCTTGAGTAGAATAGAAGCTCCCTTTTTCGATTGCAGATGTAATTTCAGCAATACTCAATCCAGGAGCTTTTACCATAATCCATGCACCTTCAATAAATCTGGAATCATTCCCCTGATGTAAGTCATCACAAGCAATCCCCCAAATTTTTCGTCCATTCTTTATCAAGTAGTCCCAATAACTTTCCGCATTCCCTTGTCTCCCATAGTGTAGACATTCATGATTATATATTTCTATTGCACAATATCCGGAATAAGCGCTTAGGCTTTCCGGAGTCATTTGATTCCAGTAAGGACAATGCACAATTGAAATATGATCACCATCTGTTAGTTTATTGATTGATTTTTGAAAGCCTTGTTCGTCATTCCATGGAAGTCCATACTCTACCAAAGGACCCACTTTCTGTAAATTAGCATACTTTAGCTCTGATAATTCTTTTTTAGCAAGAACTAATAATCCGTAATATACCCCATCAGGTGGTCTTGCTGCGATTTCCATGCCTGGAATAATAATAAAGTTTTTGTCATCAAATCCTTGATGAGCAGTATAAATTTCATGTTCAGTCATTGCCAGAAAATTATACCTTCTGTTTTTGTAAAAACCTATTACTTCGTTATAAGGATATTTCCCATCAGAGATCGTACTATGCGTGTGTGTATTGCCTTTATACCATTGTCCATTTTCAATTAAAGTTGAATATTTTTCCATATCAATTTTACCCTACAGATCAGGCATCTAACAATTTTTCAATTGCTGGTTTTGAAGCTTGTATAGTTAGTCCATCTTGTACTAGAAAATAGAACATGCAAGCACTTGGGATATAGACCTTGTTCTGCCAAATTCTTCTGATTTGGCAATATATTGAAGTCCACATCTTCATGACAAATTCCCATCCAAAGATATTTACAACAATCACAGTACTTCCTCCTTAATTAACTGGTATATCTTTATAGAAGTGAGGATGCATCCATAATATAGGTACTTCTTTATAAATAAGGACTGTTCAATAGGTTAAAATCAAAAATCATACTAATGAACAGCCCCATAAATAAGTTTTTATCTGCCTTAACATTTACGCAACAGAAAGTTTCTTTTTATCTTCATTATACCTTAGCACATGCATTGTTCCTGCTATTACATTAAATATAAGCATTGCAAAGACACTATAGTTTTTAAATACAAATAAACTTATTATAGCAGCAGCAAATAGTATTGTTTCTACTATTGTTAGCTTTTTAAGCCAAAATCGTCTGCTTAGCATTATTGTCGGAAAAATAAAGAGAATTAGTATTACAACATGATGAAGTACTGTAAAAAGTGAACAACCGTTTATAAGCAGTCCCGGGAAAAATACAAACAAAAATGGAAGAACATAAATAAACGGAGCCATAGCTATTGATGTAAAACTTACTTTAAGAGCATTTTCTCCTGCTATTCCTCCTGCCACAAAACAAGCAAGGCAAACTGGTGGAGTTATTGCAGAAAGTATTGCGCAATAAAAAACAAACATGTGAGCTGCAAGTAAAGGAGCACCCAATGATGTTAATGCAGGTACTCCCAATGTTGCAAGAACAATATAAGCAGCCAATGTTGGAAGGCCAAGCCCAACTATTAAACACATTGCTGCTGCAAATAATAATCCAATAAAAAGATTCCCATTTGCTACTGTTAAAATACCATAAGCAAGTTTATCTCCAAATCCTGTAAGAGACATAACACCTACAATAATTCCGCAACATGCGCATGAAGTAGTTACAGGGATCATGATCTTGCCTGTTAATGCAAGCGCTTTAAAAATCTTTATAACATTTATATGAACAGTCTTTCTAAAAAACAAACTGCATACTACAAGAGTTATAATTGACCACATTATTGAATATTGTGGACTATACATCAATGCCAGTAATAAAACTAATACTGAAATTGGAATTACAAGTGGAAGAACTTCTATTGTTGATCTTTTTAATGGTGGTAATTCTGATTTCGCCAGCCCTTTTATATTAAATCTTCTGGCTATTATTTCAACAACCAGGAACATTCCTGCAAAATAAAAAAGTGATGGCAAAAATGCCGCTACACAAACATTCCAATAAGGGTTTCCTGTATATTCTGCAATTACAAATGCTGCTGCTCCCATTATTGGGGGAGAAAACTGTCCTGCAGTAGAAGATGTTGCTTCAATTGCTGCTGCCACTCGCTTTTTAAAACCCATTGATACCATGAGTGGGATCGTTACGCCACCTGTGGTTGCAACATTTCCACTGGCGCTTCCTGAAACCATCGAAACTATGGCTGTTGAAACAACACATACCTTTGCGGGACCTCCTATTTTATCTCCTGCAATTGCTTTTGAAAAATTCATAAAAAGCGATGTTGCATTTGACATCCTCAAGAAGCCGGCAAATAACATAAAAAATACTATTTGTGTTCCTGCAATAGCCAGGATATTGCCCATCATTCCTTCGGTCCCTACCACAAGTTGGGCAACAAGCGCTCTTGGCTTAAAGCCAGCATGAGCAAATGCTCTTGGCATATATGGCCCAATAAAACAGTATAATATACAACAACCAGCAATTATTGCCATTGGCAACCCTATTGCTCTTCTTGTTGCTTCAAATGTTATTAAAATAAATAAAAGTGCAAATATGACTTCATACGGTTGTGGCTTACGCTTCACATAAAAATCTATCCACGTTCTATTTGCCCATACCACTAATACTATTAATATTGCTATCAATAACAAATTTAAAAGTGTTTCAATTTTCCGATTTTTAAAAAAACCGGAAGGATATAGTATAAGTGTTATTGAAAGCATTAACATTAAATGAAGAGGTCGCTGTATATGAGGAGGAAATGCATTAAAGAGTATCTCATAAATAGGGATACCTATTACAACTACACCAAATACAAAAAGTATTCCTTTTACAATTCTTTTACTGAAAAACTCAGTTACTCCTCTTATATCATCTTCATCATATATATTGACTGCACCAGGATCATCCGGTTGATCCAATGCTTCGGCAATTTTATCTTTATCTGACATTTACACTATCCTCCGGTTATTTGGTTACTTCATTAAACCAATTTCTTTAAAATATTTTTCTGCTCCTGGATGAATAGGTATTGGAATTCCCTTCATAGGATTTTCTTTATTGATCCATGGTATATTTGCAGGCATTGCTTCCAAAAGGAAAGCCCAGTTTTCATACCATACTTTTGTAAAAAGATATGCTTGATCTTCGGGCATTGAAGCCAAACAAATTGTAAGGTATGGACCTATAAACTGTAATCCATCTTCTACACCAAATTCACTTCCGAATGGTTCATAATAATAAAAGGGGTATTTCTTAAGCCATGGTTCAATATGCTTAAGATCGCCCCAAATAAATTTTATTTTTCTGGAAGCAGTCATTTCTTTAAGATTAGAATGACCATGCCCGAATGCATAAATAAGACAATCTGCTTTTTCATCAATAAACATTCTTGTAGCATCATTTTTCATTATTCTGTAGATTTTTGAATTCTGCGGAGTAACACCATGCATAGCTAAAAGCTCAACAAAAGATTCACCTAAAGGATCTCCATCAACATAAGTTGCAATGCTTTTACCTTTTAATCCATAAATGTCTTTAATACCAGTTTTTTCATGCACTATAATATTATAGACACCTGGCCATATTCCAAATAAAGCTCTTACTTCAACAGGTTTTGTCCACTCACCTTCACCTTTATAAGCCATATATGCCGTAAAAGGTTCCATAAAAGCAAGCTGCGCCTCTCCTTCCTCTAAATTCTGTATATTTAGTACATTGCTCGTCGAAGAGCTATTTGAAGCAATATATTTTGTATTTTCTGTTATTAGTTTTGCCCATGCAGCTGCGCCTGCATACCATGATCCACCAATTGATGAAGATTTGATCTGAATAAATTCTTTCTTCTCTTCCTTTTCCTTACTGCCTGTAGCAAATAGTGAAGTTACAATAAAAAGAATGATCAAAATCACTAAAAAACTTTTCTTTTTCATTTATTTCCTCCTTAGCTAACATCTTAATAAAAACAGATGTTTTTTACTTAAACAACATTATAAGCCATCATTGAATATAATTCAATTATTTTTTTTATTTTTTGAATATTATTCTATTTTTTCTGAAAAATCCTTGAAATTGTTTGACTTTACTACTATCATAAAAACAGAAAATGCATCTCATGGAAAGGAGCATGGCTATGGAAGAAAACAATGCCATAATATTATTACGAAACCGCTTTGAAAGCTTAAAAGGGGTTCAAAGGGTACTGACGGAAATAATACTAAGCGATTTAAATTCTTTTATAAAAATGGATATAAAAGATTTAGCAGAAAAAGCCAACATAGCACAATCCAGTGTAGTACGTTTTTTCCAGCTATTAGGTTTTAAGGAATATTCTGATTTTAAAATAAACATTGCAAAAAATATGGAACAACAGAATGTTTTAGAAAAGCATTCTGTGCATAAAAAAGATTCAATAAAAGACATAATGAGAAAGACCGCTTATATTTCTATAAAAGCTATTAATGACAGCGTAGATGCGATAGATATTGACTCTCTTTCCCGAGCTGTTGGCTGGCTTCATAAAGCGCGGCGTATTGATTTTTACGGCATGGGTTCATCCTCAATGCTTGTACATGACTGTTACTATCGAATCATGAGAATTGGTTATCCCTGCTTTTTTGCTACAGATCCTCATATCATGAGAACTTCTGCTAATTTTCTGGACAAATACAGTGTAGCTTTTGCAATATCTTATACAGGAAGAAGCAAGGACCCATTACGCGCTCTGGAAATTGCAAAACAAAGAGGTGCAAAAACAATATGCCTGACCGGCTTTAAAGATAGTCCAATAAGTAAAACTGCAGACTGTTCTATTTTGTGTATTTCAAATGAAACTAAAACTCTTGGAGAGTCTTACTCTAACACTGTAGCACAAAAAGTTATGCTCGATGGTATCTACAACTGTCTCGCAGCCAAGAGAACAACTCCAGAAAAACAGGAAGATCTGCACAAGATGCTCGAAGAGACCAGGTTGTAGGAGGAGGAATTTCCCAGTGAGCAAAACTAACATTATCATTGATTTGGATGGTACAATTTATCGCGGCGATCAACTGCTGGATCATGCAAAGTCTTTCATTGATATATTAAATAAAAACAACATCAATTATAAATTTTTCACCAATTGCTCAAAGAATGTACCTAAAGGATTGGGTATAAAATTGAAAAAGATGGGATTGGAAGTACAGGAGAGCAATATCATCACATCCGGTTGCATTGCACAGAGATATATTCAAAGCATGGATAAACAAGCGCTTGTATATGTAATAGGCAGCAACTCTTTTAAGGAATATTTACAGATGCAAAATGTAAGTTTGGCAAATGGTACAGACTGCTCTGCTGACTATGTATTGGTAGGATTTTGTACTGATTTTACATATGATGAACTTACACGCGCTCTTTGGCATATCCAAAGTGGGGCAATATTTATAACAACCAATCTGGATGAAACAATACCTTCTGGAAAATATACAGTACCGCATACCGGCGCTATATCAGCTTTTCTGGAATATGCTTCAAAGCAAAAACCTTTGAATATGGGAAAACCTTCTGAATATGCCGGAAACTATTTTCGTGAGATATTTGGTTCAGATCAGGTGTTTGTTATTGGTGACAGAATAGACACTGATATGCTTTTTGCCAAAAACAACGACTTTACAGCTTGCCTTGTTCTAACAGGAATTACATCGCAAAAAGATATTGATAGCATCGAGCAGCCCTACTTCCAGACTTTTAATGATTTGCAGGAATTTTACAATATTTTAGAAAGACAATTTTTATTTTGCAAATAACTGGAGCAGACTTTTTTATCTAAAAATGATATAGTTATTCCATCTTCCTATTTTAGGTGGCACTTGAATCATGGATACATTAGTTTTCTCACTAGTTCTTTTTGCAGCTTTCACACATGCGTTTTGGAATTATTTTTCAAAAAAAGTTTCCGGCAATTTTACAATTTTTTGGTATGGTCATTTATCTACAAATTTAATTTTATTTATTTATACAATCTATCTATTTATGACAAAAGGGATACATTTTATAAACTGGACTCCTGTAATAATTTCAGTAATAGCGCATTCTTTTTATTTTATCAGCATGCTTTATGTCTATTCTAAAGAAGATATTTCAAGCGCTTTTCCTGTTACACGAGGCACTGGTGTTATTGGTACTGCTGTTCTTTCTTATTTTTTGCTTAAAGAAGCAATCTCTGCTTCTGCTGCTTTTGGGATATTAACCGTATGTATTGGTATTTTATTGATTAGTTTAGGAAAATTAAAGAATCAGGATAACAATTTAAAATCTTATTTCATTGCTATTCTGACTGGTGTTTTTATATTTATATATGCTATTGCAGATAAAGTAGGAGTACAACATATGCATCCTGTGGCATACCTAAGTATTGTAAATATTATGGCATTGGCTCCACTTACACTGATGGCTAACAGGAATGGTTTTTCTGAATCAATTAAAATACTTAAAAAACATTTTAAAGAAACTTTAATAATAGGATTTGGTTCAACAGGAACATATCTGATTATTTTATTTGCAATGCGTTTCGAACGGGCAAGTTATATAGTTCCTGTAAGAGAATTTTCTATTGTAATTGCATCAATAATGGGATTTATATTTCTTAAAGAGAAACCTACTCTATTCAAGATAATTGGTATTGTATCTATAACAGCAGGGCTTGTATTGATTAAAATGGGGTAACCGAAACTGTATATTCATCATTACTACAGACAATAGCAGGATAGAGCCGAAAGCCAAACTGCGAACGATTCCGCAGCAAAGCGAGGACTAAGTGAGCAGAGTGGCGATAGGCTATAATCCATAATTAATAATGTGTGGTAATGGTAAAGAGACAAAGTATTGGCAGACAGCGCTGGGAATTAAGCAGTGCGGATGCAGGCAACGTCTGCTTACTAAACTTCTCTTTTAATGACCATGGTGCATATCTCGAATGGTGGGATGACATGGGTTTACATATAGTGATATAATGATTCATATTATTTTAGGCGGCAGTTCGACCATGGATACATTAGTCTTTTCTCTTGTCCTTTTTGCAGCTTTCACACATGCCTCATGGAATTACTTCTCAAAAAAAGTTTCCGGTAATTTTACAGTTTTTTGGTATGGTCTTTTCTTTGTAAATTCCATACTGCTTATTTATACAACCTATTTTTTTATAACAAATGGGACAGGTTCTATATATTGGCCTCCCATAATAATTTCAGCAATAGTTCATGGCTCTTATTATTTCTGTATACTTTATACTTATTCAAAAGAAGATATCTCAAGCATCTATCCAATTGCAAGAGGCACAGGTGTTATTGGCACTGCTCTTGTTTCTTATTTTTTTCTAAAAGAAACAATTTCTCCTTTCGCTGCTTATGGAATCTCAATCGTATGTCTTGGTATTTTATTAATCAGTTTAAGTAAAATAAAAAATAAAGGCAGGAGTATCAAACCCTACTTTTTTGCTGTTCTGACAGGTGTTTTTATAGTTATGTATGCTGTTACAGATAAAATAGGAGTACAGCATATGCACCCCATAGTATACATAAGTCTTGTAGACCTGATTGCCACAGTTGCTCTTGCAAGAGCAGCAAATAAAAATGGCTTTTCTGAATCAATTAAAATAATCAAAAAATATTTTAAAGAAACTTTAATAATAGGAATTGGTTCAACAGGAACATATCTGATCATTTTATTTGCAATGCGTTTTGAAAGGGCAAGTTATATATTTTCTGTAAGAGAATCTTCTATTGTAATTGCATCCATAATGGGGTTTATATTTCTTAAAGAAAAACCTACACTATTTAAGATAATTGGTATTGCATCTATAACAGCAGGGCTTATACTTATTAAACTGGGTTAGAAGGAGTAAAGAATGGGAGAAATAAAATCTGCACTAGAACTTGCACTTGAAAGAACTAACAATGTTCAGAGTGATAAAAAACTTATTGAAAAAAACAACACCATTGATGAAGGCAGAAAAGCAGCTTTTGAGTTCATGGAAAAAAATAGTATAAAAGAAGACTCTCTTGAGAAAATAATAAAAGGAAACAATAAAGAAAAGCAACAATGGCTAAAAGAAGGGATCTCCAAAGTTCTTATAAGTAATTTAAAACTTCCCGAAGATGAATCATCATTTGAAAAAATAAATAAAATCAGAGATGGCTTTTCTGCAATTCTTGAAGATAAAAAAGATATTGTTTACCTTTTCTCTCAAATTGAACAGGTATTTAAACAATATTTGCAGCATAAAAATTCAGTAATAGAAAGCTTAAATAATAATTTTGAACAAAAACTCAAAGAGAAAGAAGAAGTGCTTTCAAAACAGCTGGGAGCAAAGGTAACTCTTAAACCGGAAAATGATCCTGAATATAAAGAGTATCTTCATAAAGTAACAAATCAGCTTGATCAGCAATACAGAGAAGTTCTCGTAAAAATCAAAAGCGAAATTGAAAAAAGAATTTTATAACAAAACATGATCGAACCACATCAGACTCTAAGGTCGGCAAATATTTCGATCTCCGGGATATAAGCAAAGCTGTATCCCAAAGATTTATCTAAAGTTTCACTTTCATTTCATAAATTTATTTGGGACGGCTTCGCTACCCCACGCAACCATAACATCGGCATCCGTGCCGAAGCGTGGGATATGAATTCTTCGCTATCCCGAATGACTCTATGGAACAAAAGATTCCGTTTTACAACGGAATGACAGCTTAAACCTTCGGGATACGGCTTCGCCTATTCTTCCTTAAAGAGTTCTACAACTTCTTCCGGGGTTTTAGCATTTACAAGCAGGCGACAAAAACTCTGTGATCTTGTAATTCTTGCAATTTCAGCAAGAGCTTCGATATGCGGACCTGATTGACTTGGTTGCGCGAGAAGAAGGAAAAAAAGCTTCGATGTTTCGCCATCAAGAGAATCAAAATCAACACCTTCCGGAGCTATACCTATTGCAAGTGTAAGATTTTTCACCTTGTCTGTTTTTGCGTGCGGAACAGCAATCCCTTTTTCAAGTCCAGTGCTTCCCATGTTTTCCCTGGAAAGAACAGCCTTAAAAGCGCTTTCTGCATCGCTTAGTTTCCCTGTCTTATCAAGGATATCAATAAGCTCTCTGATTACTTCGGTTTTTGTTTTTGATTTTAAAGGTACTCTAACAACATTTGTTGCTATCAAATCTATTATAGCCATTTTATTCCATCCTTCAATATTATATATATTATACGAACTGATTGTAAAGCTCTAAAACCCTCTCTTCGTCTTTTACAATCAGAACAGAACAGGTTACGCTTCTCATCGCCCTTTCAGATTCATTATAAAGCTCATCGCGTCTGCTTTGAATTTTTGAAAGCTCTCCAACTATTAAAAGATCAATATCATATTCTTTTACAAAATTTTTTATTTCTACATTAATACTTCCACTGGATTTTAGCATTATAGCAGGTATTCCTTTGTTAGAAGCTAAATGCTTAACATGATTTAAGTATCTATCAGCATCTGACTCAAGATCTTTTTTATACTCTTCCTCTTCTTCTTTTATAAATATTCTGGCAGTTAAAAGATCATTAAGTGCCCTTGTATTTACAACATATAAAACATGAAATTCTGCCCCGGTAATCCTTGCAAGACATATTCCATATTGGGCAGCAATGACCGATCCTTCGGATCCATCAACATAAACCATTATTTTCTTTATAGGTCCACCCATTAAATTCTCCTGAATTTAAATATCAATCAATTTACAAGCTACTGACTTTCAAGCTTTTTCTTTTCCAGCCGTGTTTTGATCATTTTAAGAAGGATGATCATATCTCGTTCATTTTCTTCAAGCCTGTTTTCTATATATTTTACAGTCTCCCGAAGATCTGGTATAGCAATTTTTTCAAGAGCATTAACTTTTCTAATAGTTTTTTTAACTTCCCTTGCCAATCTCATAATAGATATTTTAAGTTCAGCCAATTTCCCCATTATCTGAACTACAGCTTTAAATTCATTTAACGAACTATCTACCCAAAAACTGGTCCCCATAGGGCTGTAATAAGGGGGATAATCTTCAAAAGTTGTATCTACTACAGGCAGCGGAACTCCCATTATTTTTCTCTGAGATATCTTAACCTTGCTTTCGATATCGACTGCACTTGCAACCTGATAAAGTTTAAGCCTACCCATATCGATCGCTGCATATTCAAGAGTGCTGTAAGCTTCTGATAATGCTTTTTCAACTCTCTCCTCATGATCTACAGCTTGCTCAACCAGGTTTAAAAGCTCTATAACCAGAATATTTCTCTTCTGATCAAGAAGCTCATAGCCAAGTTTTGCAAACTTAAGCTCGTTTTTGAGAAAAAGCATATTAGTTTTTGTAGGCGCTACGTTTCTCATTATCTTCCGTAATATTTTTCAATTTCCTCATCTGTAACTCTATGGAGTTCTTCGCGAGGAAGGATATTAAGGCATCTCCAGCCTATATCAAGTGTCTCTTCAATTGTTCTATCTTCATTCATTTTTTGAGAGACAAACGCTCTTTCAAATGTTTCTCCAAATTCCATATACTGATGATCAAGAGGAGTAAGCTCTTCTTCTCCAATAACTGAAGCAAGGTTTCTTACATCTTTTACATAACTATATGCTGCAAAAAGCTGGCTCGCAAGATGCGGGTGATCTTCCCTTGTCATCCCATCGCCGATTCCATCTTTCATAAGCCTCGAAAGAGAAGGAAGACCAGCTACAGGAGGATATATATTCCTGCTATACATTTCTCTTTCAAAAACTATCTGCCCTTCTGTTATATATCCTGTAAGGTCAGGAATTGGATGGGATATATCATCATTAGGCATTGTAAGAATAGGAAGCTGTGTTATTGATCCGCTAAACCCTTTTATCATTCCGGATCTTTCATAGAGCTCTGCAAGGTCAGAATAAAGATATCCTGGATAACCTTTTCTTGAAGGAATTTCTCCTCTGATCGTTGAGATCTCTCTTAAAGATTCGCAATAGTTTGAAACATCTGTCATTATTACAAGCACGTGCATATTTTTGTTAAATGCCAGATGCTCTGCAAGAGTAAGAGCTGTTCGAGGTGTTATCGTTCTTTCAATTGAAGGGTCATCAGCCAAGGATAAAAACAAAGCTACATTATCAAGAACTCCTGTTTCTTCAAAAGATTTTACGAAAAATCTTGCAACATCATTCTTTACACCCATTGCAGCAAAAACAACCGCAAAGTTTGTCTTGCTCCCTTTTATTTTTGCCTGTCTTGCAATTTGCGCAGCAAGTTCATTATGAGGAAGACCGTTACCTGAAAATATCGGAAGCTTCTGTCCCCTTATTAATGTATTCATCCCATCTATTACAGAGATACCTGTTTGTATAAAGTCCCTTGGATACTCGCGCGCTGTTGGATTTATTGCCATCCCGTTAACATCAAGCTCTGCTTCTGCAACAGGCATGGGGCCATCGTCTATAGGCTGCCCAAGTCCATTAAAGACTCTTCCAAGCATTTTTTCGCTTACCCCAAATTTAAGAGGTTCACCCATAAAGCGGATATGAGTATCAGGCATTGTGAGCCCAGAAGTACCTTCAAAAACCTGAACACAGACAATATCTTTTGAAGTGTCAAGAACCAGTCCAAGCCTTGTATTCCCATTAGGGTCTATGCATTGAACAAGCTCACGATAACCAACCGAGTGTGTTTTTTTTATAAATACAAGAGGACCATCTATTCTGTCAACGCCAATATATTCAAGTCCTGCTTTTAGTTTTTTCTGTTTTTCACCCATATCAATTTTAGACATACACCGACTCCAATTGATCCATAGAGCGCTCAAGCTTTGCCATTAGCTTATCAAGAAGCTTAAGATCTTCGTTTGGTACATTAAATTTCATTTTTATAATATCCTGATAAACACTCATCTGTTTTAGTTTAACAAGTGTTATACCTCTTTTTATTGATTCTGCTCCGCGCTTGTAATATGTAAGAATTACCTGAAGCATTTTCATCTGCTTTTCAATAGAGGAGTATCTATCAATATTATCAAATGCGTTCTGCTGTAAAAATGCATTTTTAAACAGAGTACAAACTTCAATAATAAATTTCTGACTGTCTGGAAGAGCATCCGGACCAACCAGTTTTACAACTTGCTGGAGTCTTACTTCCTTCTGCAGCAGTTCCATAATACTGGCTCTGTCCTCTGACCATGTTGGACCTGCATTCTGTTCCCACCATGGAATAACATCGTACAGATATTCAGTGTAGCTATCCAGCCAAGATATGGCAGGATAATGACGCGCATTTGCAAGCTGTCTGTCGAGTCCCCAGAAACATCTTACGAACCGCTTTGTATGCTGTGTAACAGGCTCTGAAAAGTCACCGCCAGGAGGAGATACTGCGCCAATAAGAGTTACAGAACCAACCTTCCCGCTAAGGGTTTTCATATAACCTGCCCTTTCATAGAATTCTGCAATTCTTGTTGGAAGATAAGCAGGGAATCCTTCCTCAGCAGGCATCTCTTCCATACGGCCGGAGAGCTCTCTTAAAGCTTCTGCCCATCTTGATGTAGAGTCTGCCATAACTGCAACATGATATCCCATATCTCTAAAGTATTCTGCAAGAGTTACACCTGTGTATATGCTTGCCTCTCTTGCAGATACAGGCATATTGGATGTGTTTGCAATAAGAACTGTTCGTTCCATAAGACTTTTCCCGGATCTTGGGTCAATAAGTTCCGGAAATTCCTTTAGAACATCTGTCATCTCATTTCCCCGCTCTCCGCATCCTATGTAAACAATAATATCAGCATCGCACCATTTTGCTACAGCATGTTGAGTCATTGTTTTTCCAGTACCAAATCCACCGGGAATCGCTACTGTTCCCCCTTTAGCAATTGGGAAAAGTGTATCTATTACTCTTTGCCCTGTAACAAGAGGAATATTAAGAGGCAATCTTTCCTTCACTGGTCTTGGTTTTCTGATATGCCAATTCTGCACCATTGTAATATTTTTATCACCATCTTTGGTTTCAATAACTGCAATAGTATCTGTTACTTTATAATCTCCCTTTGGGGAAATGGATTTAAGTATTCC